>JBDSMM010000037.1:0-3282 GCA_039915825.1 Gammaproteobacteria bacterium
CATTCACCTTATCCACCGTTTCGATAGGGTAAGGAGGGCGCCAGTGCAGGCCGGGGCCGGTGGTGCCGGCATAGTTGCCGAAGCGCAGTAATACGCCGCGCTCGGCGGAGTCGATGATATAAATGCCTGATAGCGCCCATAAAACAAGGAGAACAACACCGATAATGATGGCGCCGGAGCCCGGCTTGCCGTTCGACCTATCAGTGCGCCGGGGGCCATTGCCGCCGAACAGCGATCTGAATTGCTGCTGGAGCTTGCGCAGCATTTCATCAAGATCAGGCGGACCCTGCTCGTTGCCCTTGCGGCTACCCCAAGGGTCTTTGTTGCCGTTGCCACCCGGTTCATTCCAAGCCATCATTCTCTCCGTTCATGGTTAAACTGGGTACCCTGTAGAAAAACAAATCTTGAGGCTCAAACACAAGAAAGGCTCTATCTAGACTGGTTAGCAGGGATTGTACCCGATTGGCGCGCCGACCCGCAGGATATTGCCACTGAATAGTGGCCGTACTCAAACCCGGAGGTATTTATCACTTTCCAGGCCATTAAGGTGATTACGTAGGCAAGTTGCCGGAAAACACCATACCAACCGCCGCTTCAATTGCTCATTTTATTGCTGTTAAGCCCTACCCGCAAGAAATTATCCACCCACGATTAGCTTTCTGGGTCAGGCTACATCTGCCTCGTCTCGCAAGTGCGCAAGGCTGTGCGGCTGAAGTTCCACTTCCAAAATCCAGTCGCCATCAGCGCTGAGATGTTCGTCGCGCACCGCGCCCATATTGAATAACTTGGCACGCAGGCGACCTTCCGTCGGCAGCAAACGCACACTCTGACGCACGGATGGCCTGACGGCACCCGCTCTTCGCGGTTGGCCATTACTTAGCTCAAGGCTGTGCAGCGACTCACTGCCGTCAAGCACGGCATCATGTTCCTGCAGATACTCAGTGAGGGCCGTGCGTAGCAAATCAAGCCCCGCGCCGCTTACGGCGGATAACCAGATGCGCTGCACGCGCCCCAGTTCGTCGCGCTCCAGGCGCGGCTGGCCACCATCCAGCAAATCGATCTTATTGTATATCTCAATCTGCCGCACGGTCTCCGCGCCGATTTCTTTTAGTACACGGTTAACCTGTTCAATATTGGCGTGTCGGTTGTCATCGTGCGCGTCGATTAAGTGCAGCAGCAGGTTCGCCTGCCGCGTTTCTTCAAGAGTGGAGCGAAATGCGGCCACCAGATCGTGCGGCAGATGGCGGATAAAGCCCACTGTATCGGCAAGGATCAGCGTTCCGCGATTCGGCAACTCAATGCGGCGCAATGTAGGATCGAGCGTGGCGAATAATTGATTGGCCGCAAACACGCTGGCGCCAGTCAACTCGTTGAACAGTGTGGACTTACCCGTGTTCGTGTAGCCGACCAGGGAGGCGGTAAATAAGGAGGCCTTGACCCGCGACTTCCTGCCCTGATCGCGCTGGGTACGCACTTTGTCCAGTCGCTTGCTGATTTGCTTGATGCGTGCTCCGATCAGACGCCGATCAGTTTCGAGCTGGGTTTCACCGGGTCCGCGCAGACCGATACCGCCCTTTTGGCGCTCCAAATGTGTCCAACCTCGCACCAGGCGCGTGGATAAATGCTGCAGCTGTGCAAGTTCAACCTGCAGCTTACCCTCGTAAGTGCTGGCGCGCTGCGCGAAGATATCGAGTATAAGACCGGTGCGGTCCAGTACGCGGCACTGCAGCAGCCGCTCCAGATTGCGTTCTTGCGCGGGTGATAAAGCATGATTGAACAACACGACCTGCGCCTGCTCGCGCTCCACCGCGATGCGAATTTCTTCCGCCTTGCCGGTGCCTACAAAATACTTGGGATCGGGTTTTGAACGCGTGCCGGTAATAATTGCCGATACGGTAGCGCCCGCAGAGCGGGAAAGTTCCTGTAGCTCCGCAAGATCTTCGCGATCGTTATCCGCGTGCAAATCGACATGAACAAGGACCGCGCGTTCGCCGCTACGGGGGCGCTCAAACAATCACATACCCCCGCAAACTGGCGCTTGGGACAAGCTTACTCGTTACCAAGTTCCGGCGCCGCATCATCCGTATTGGGAAGCTTTATGTTACGCGCCGGGACAACGGTGGAAATCGCATGTTTGTAAACCATCTGGCTCACGGTGTTTTTCAATAAGACGACAAATTGATCGAATGACTCGATTTGGCCCTGTAATTTGATTCCATTGACCAGGTAAATTGAAACCGGCACTCCTTCCTTACGCAATGTGTTCAGAAATGGATCCTGCAGTGATTTCCCTTTAGTCATATTCATTCTCCTTATTTTCGTTATTAGAACCGAGGGTTACGGGCACTACCCCCCCCGGCTAAAGGTACCTGTTTTCCTGCTACGGGCGTGTTGAAAGTGCGTCGGCACAGTACTTAGCTACAGCCTTGAGGATATCTTTATCAAGGCTGTCGAACCAGATTGCATCGGGCTCGGTACGCAACCAGGTGAACTGGCGTTTTGCCAACTGACGTGTGGCTATGATAGCGCTTTTAGCCATCTGCTCGCAATTAGTTTTCCCCTCCAGATAGCTCCATACCTGGCGGTAACCGACAGCCCGCAAGGCCGTTGTTTGTCCGCTTATGGTGCCCTTCTGCCGCAGGCATTCGACTTCCTCCACCAAACCCTGTTGCAACATGCCTTGAAACCGGCGGGCAATGACGTCGTGCAACACTCCCCGGTCCCCGGGTGCGACAATTAACTTAAGTACCGGGCTATTCCAAGTTTCGGCAGTTTTTCGGGCATAAAGTTCCGTTACCGTGACACCGGTCAATTCAAACACCTCCAAGGCGCGCTGAATGCGTTGCGGGTCATTGGGATGGATGCGCTGAGCCGCCACCGGATCAATACTGGCCAGGCGCGCATGCAGGGCCACCCAGCCGGATTCCCGTGCCTGCGCCTCTAAATACCCGCGCACCGTGGCATTGGCAGGGGGTAAAAGCGAGAGCCCTCGCTGCAATGCACGAAAGTACAGCATGGTGCCGCCGACTAATAATGGGATGCGGTTTCGCGCCCTGATCTCGGCCATCTCGCGCAGCGCATCCAGCCGGAATTGCGCCGCTGAATAGGTATCGGGTGGGTCACGAATGTCGATGAGACGGTGCGGTACACGCTGACGTAGCTCCCGGCTAGGCTTGGCGGTGCCGATGTCCATGCCGCGATACACCATGGCCGAGTCCACGCTGATGATATCGCAGGGCAAACGAGTGCTGAGCTCGATGGCAAGGTCGGTCTTGCCAGAGG
>JBDSMM010000048.1:0-4001 GCA_039915825.1 Gammaproteobacteria bacterium
CCAAGCAGCAGCTTTATCTAACCTATGCGCAGAGCCGACGCCTGCACGGCAAAGAGACCTGCCCCGGGCCGTCGCGCTTTATCCACGAGATCCCGGTCGAATTGATCGAAGAGGTGCGCATGCGCGCCGCGGTGAGTCGTACCGGCGGCGAGTATTGGGACAGAAAACCGTCAGCGGACAGGATAACGCCGACGCGTCAGGAGATAGAACCCGTGCCGGGACTGCGCTTGGGCCAGCAGGTGGTGCATGCCAAGTTCGGCGAAGGCGTAATTTTGAACTATGAAGGCCGAGGCGATCAGGCGCGCGTGCAGATTAATTTTCGCCGCGCCGGCAGTAAATGGCTGATGGTGTCTTATGCCAACCTGCAGCCCGCTTAACTCGCCAGCGGCCGGCTTTATCTTGTATATAAATCAGTCTCAATAGTTCCGCGCCACCCTACCTATATTTTTTTGTACTGATTCTAAAAAGCGTGTTCTTTTTGTTTGAATTGATGAGATAATAATGCCGTATGTAAAAGTTTAATGTGTATTTAGGCACCTTAACTTTTTGTAAAAATGTTGAAATCTAACTTAGATAGGAGAGCAAAATGAAGTTAAATTGGATAGTCGGCTCTGCGGCGGCGATGTTGATGCTGGCGGGTCAGTCCCACGCCGCGCTGGATATGGAAGCAGGCACGGCCTTGGCAAAGAAGAGCGGCTGCTTCGCCTGCCACAGTATTGAAGCCAAGCGTGTCGGTCCGGGCTGGAATGACGTAGCCGAAAAGTATAAAGGCGATGCGGCCGCCAAAGAAAGCCTGGTTAAGTGGATTCACAGTGGCGGTAAAGGCCGCTGGAACATGGGCACCATGCCTGCTTACTCTCCGCGCGTTGCCGATGCCGACATCGACGCCTTGGCAGAGTTTATTCTGTCACTGAAGAAGTAAAAACTAAAAAAGTTGTCCACAAAAGCCAGCATTTTGCTGGCTTTTGTTTTTTCAGGTTCAGCAACCCGCCTAGCTAAGCCAAAACCCACTCGCCCTGCTTCCACCTACCTGTCACATCCTCCAAAGGTCTTTCTGGCTGTAGCGAAATTTATTATCAGGACAAGGGCTTAAGTCCATTGATTTCAAGAATGATAATAATTATCATTCTTGAACATTTCCTACATCACTTGAAATCTTTTGGAGACCAACAATGTTTCAGTGCTTGCGTAATTCACTTTTGGTTACCGTTCTTTTAACAACCGGCTTTGGCTTTTTCGCCTTAAGTGCGCTGGCGAAAGAAGGTGCGGGTAAAGCCACTGAGTCGCCGCGCAGCGGCGCAGGTGATTTAGTGGTCTACACGGCGCGCAATGAGCAATTGATCAAGCCGCTATTCGACGCATACGAGAAGGATACGGGTACCCGCATCAAATTCGTTACGGGCAAGGAAGGGCCGCTGATGCAGCGGCTTAAGGCTGAGGGGGCCAACACCCCAGCGGATTTACTGGTCACCGTGGACGCGGGAAATTTATGGCAAGCCGAGCAAAACGGGCTGCTGGCCAAGGTGGATTCAAAAATCCTGAACGAGAACATACCGGCTTACCTGCGTGACCCCAGCGGTCGCTGGTACGGTCTGTCAGTGCGTGCCCGCACGATTGTCTACAACACGAAAACGGTAACGCCCGACGAGCTGTCCACTTACGAGGCGCTTGGCGATGCCAAGTGGAAGCATCGTTTGTGCCTGCGCAGCTCCAAGGCAGTTTATAACCAGTCGCTGGTAGCGATGATGATTTCCAGCAGGGGTCAGCCGCAGACGGAGGCCATCGTCCAATCCTGGATACGCAACTTGGCCGCCCCGGTGTTCTCCGATGATGAAAACCTGCTGGATGCGATAGCGGCGGGCCAATGCGATGTGGGTATTGTGAACAGCTATTACTTCGGCCGCGAGAAGCGCAAACACCCTGATATGCCCATCGGCCTATTCTGGGCTAACCAGAGTGACCGCGGCACACACGTCAATATTTCGGGCGCGGGCGTCACCCAATACGCCAAGCATCCCAAGGCGGCAGTAAAGTTCCTGGAGTGGTTATCTTCCAGTGAGGCACAGAATTTATTCGTTGATAAGAATCTGGAATTCCCGGTCAACCCCAAGATCAAGCCGGATCCGCTGGTCGCATCCTGGGGTAAGTTCAAGCACGACACTATCAATGTTTCCGAGGCCGGCAAGTTGCAGGCCAAGGCGGTTATGTTGATGGACAGGGCGGGCTATAAATAACACATCAACATTTGCCTAGAGCCGAAGATGTAACGCAAAGTTGTTAAGCGTAGCGTTCAACATAACAGCAGCGAAGGAATTTACCATTAACTATGGTTGATAATTTTCTTTTAAGTCCTTCACCGTGGGGTGCCGTGGCGTGGGTTGTCAAAGCTAATCACGTAATAAATCCTTGAGTACGGTGCCAGAAAGCGTTATTCCCACCCAGGTATTTACCCGGCGCGAACGGTACTTAACCGCAAACGGCAGACTGTGGCGCCTCGCCAGCTTGTGCGTGGCCGGCCTCGTGGCGATTCCCATTATCGTGCTGTTCCCCGCTTGGCTGGTGTCGGAAGGCGAGGTCTGGCGGCACCTGGCCGACACGGTGCTGCTTGAATTACTGCGCAATACCGTGGTGTTGATGCTCGGCGTGGGCGGCGGCGTACTGGTGCTGGGTGTGGGCCTGGCCTGGCTTACCGTGATGTGCGAATTTCCGGGCCGCCGCATATTCGATTGGGCGCTAATGCTGCCATTGGGTATTCCCGGCTATGTGCTGGCGTTTGTCGCTATTGGTCTGCTTGATTTCAGTGGGCCAGTGCAGGGTCTGTTGCGCGAATGGTTCGGCCCCGGCGGCTACTGGTTCCCGGCCATCCGCTCCGAAGGTGGGGTGATCGCCGTTATGATTTTGGCGCTCTATCCCTACGTGTATATGCTGGCGCGTGCCGCTTTTTTGAGTCAGGGCCGAAATATGCTGGAAAGCGGACGCATTCTCGGCCTTGGGCCGTGGGCCGCATTTTACCGTGTATCGTTGCCCATGGCGCGGCCTGCAATTGCCTCCGGCGTGGCACTTGCACTGATGGAAACGCTGGCCGACTTCGGCGCCGTCGCCATCTTTAACTACGATACCTTCACCACCGCCATCTATAAGGCCTGGTTCGGCCTGTTTAATATCAACGCCGCCGCGCAACTGGCCACTTTATTATTGCTATTCGTTATGCTCGCGCTCTATGGCGAGCGGCGCTGGCGTGGCCAGGCGCGATTCTATTCGAGCGGCAAGGGCGCGCGCGACCATCGCTATCAACTGAAAGGCCCGCGCGCGTTTATCGCCACGCTTGCGGCCACTACGGTATTGGCCCTCGCCTTCCTCATACCCTTGGCGCAACTTGTTATTTGGGTAGCCGGTTCAGGGATCAAAGATCTGGATGCGCGCTATCTGGATTTCGTCGTACATACACTGGCCTTGGGGGCTATGGCGGCGTTGCTGACGGTCAGTGGGGCGGTGCTGCTCGCGTATGTGCGCAAGCTCTGGCCCGATAATCTCACGCGGGTTTCCATGCGCCTTGCCACGCTCGGCTATGCTGTGCCTGGCTCGGTGCTGGCGGTGGGCATCATGCTATTTTTCACTTGGGTGGACAACGGCATCGATAGCGTGTCGCAGTCCTGGTTCGGCGTCTCTACCGGTCTGCTAATCAGTAGCAGCGTAATAGCCTTGCTGTTTGCCTACCTCGTGCGCTTTCTCGCTGTCGCCCACGGTCCAGTGGATAGCGCCCTGGAGCGCATCAAACCCTCCATACAACAGGCGGCACGCACCCTCGGTGCCAGCAACCGCGAAATTCTCTGGCGTATTTACCTCCCGATGCTGCGCCCGGGACTGCTAACCGCCGCCCTGCTCGTGTTCGTGGATGTGATGAAGGAAATGCCGGCCACCTTGCTGTTACGTCCGTTCGACTGGGATACGCTGGCCATTCGCATCTTTGAAATGACCTCGGAAGGCGAGTGGGAACGGGC
>JBDSMM010000054.1:0-10547 GCA_039915825.1 Gammaproteobacteria bacterium
ATTCCTGCTCCCAATAGCGGAGCACATGCGGTTTAACAGTGCATAAATCGCTGACTTCGCCTATGGTGAAGTAGCGTTTGCCGGGAATGGGGGGGAGTTCGTTATTATTATTGGCTTCCAGCATAGATCTCTATCCGCGCTTTTAATTTTTGACCAGAGCGGAATGTAACGACACGCCGCGCAGTAATGGGTATTTCCTTGCCAGTTTTAGGATTACGTCCAGGTCGCATGTTCTTGTTGCGTAGAGCAAAATTTCCAAAGCCGGAAAGTTTTACCTGGTCGCCGCGTTCGAGTGCAGCACGCACTTCTTCGAAAAACATTTCCACAATTTCCTTGGCCTCGCGTTTATTCAGGCCAAGTTCGTCAAATAAGTTGTCTACCATGTCGGCTTTCGTCAGAGCCATAGTCACTTTCTCAAAGTCGCACCGAGTTCATCATGAAGTTTGGTCACTATCCGATCAATTACGGCATCGGCTTCGTGGTCTGTTAGAGTGCGCGAAGGCGCTTGCAAGGTCAAGCCCAAGGCAATGCTTTTTCTTCCTAAATCAATGCCTTTTCCCTGATAAACGTCAAATAGTTGCAGGTCGAGCGTGAAATCGCAGGGGATCTCCTTAATGCAGCTGCGAACTGTTTGCGCCGTCACGGCCGCATCCACGACGATGGCAATATCACGCCTCAGCGGCGGAAATTTCGAGAGTTCGCAAAATATCGGCACCTGCCTCTGTTCCAAGGCGGAAAGCTTTAACTCAAAGAGATAGACGCGTTCGCTGAGTCCGAGTTCACGTTCAATGGCCGGATGTAGCGTACCCAGCCATCCTACGGCTTGTCCGTTACGGCTAATCATGGCGGTTTGCCCCGGATGCAGGGCAGGGTGTTTTTCCCCACCGTAGCTAAAATCTTGCGCGGCCCCGGTCAGCGCCGTCAAGGCTTCGACATCGGCTTTGATGTCATAGAAATCTGTAGCGTGCGCCGTCAAGCCCCATTGCTCTGGATGTAGCTGCCCTGTTGTCACACCGGCAATATATTTTTCCTGTTTTAATTCATTAACATGAGATATAAAGTTAACACCAAGCTCGAACAAGCGCAAGCGGCTTTGTTGGCGTTTTTGATTATATATCAAGGTCTGTAACAGACCACCCCACAGGGTGGTACGCATCACGGACATGTCGCTGGAGATGGGATTGCTCAAGGCGAGGGGGGGGTGCTCGGGGTCGAGCAGCCGTTGTAGTTTGGGATCGACAAAGCTGTAACTGACGATCTCCTGATACCCGCGGTCTACCAGCAACTGGCGCATTAACTGCGTATCGACCTTTGTTGCGGAGTGCGCTGTCATTTTCAGCGGCACCGTAGCGCGGCGTGTCGGCAGTTGATCGTAGCCGTAAAGGCGCGCGATTTCTTCTATCAGATCGACTTCGATAGCAATGTCGAAGCGGTAGCCAGGCGGAGTAATCTGCCATCCATGTTCCTGGGGCACCACATCCATCCCAAGCCGCATCAGGATATCCGTTACTTGCTCAACGGGAATATCCAGGCCTAATAAACGCTGAATGGCCGAGTTTCTCAATTGAATCGGCAGGCGCACCGGAAGATGAGCAGCGTGCACCACTTCCACTAGCGGCCCGGCTTGCCCGCCAACAATCTCCAGCAATAGCGCCGTGGCGCGTTCTATAGCGATACGCGGCAAATTAGGATCAACCCCGCGTTCAAAGCGAAACGATGAGTCGGTATGCAGCCCATAGCGCCGCGCGCGGCCGGCTATTAACTGAGGTGCAAAGAAGGCGCTTTCCAGGAAAAGTGCAGTGGTGGCAACGCTGATAGCAGTGTCCATGCCACCCATGATGCCTGCTATGGCCTGTGCCTGGTGTTGGTCAGCGATTACCAGTGTGTCTTCAGTCAGGGTTACTTGTTGTCCATCAAGCAATAGCAGGGTCTCGCGTGAGCGGGCGAGCCGGACGTTAATATCTCCCTTGAGCTTGGCAAGGTCAAACGCATGCAGGGGCTGGCCCAACTCCAGTAGCACGTAATTGGTAACGTCAACCACCGGGCTAACACTGCGCATGCCGCTGCGGCGCAGGTATTCCACCATCCATAAAGGGGTCATCGCCCCGGAATTGATGCCTGTTACTATGCGGCCAACATAACGCGGACAGTGCGCAGGCTCTGCAATGGTAATTTCCAAACGGTCAGAAATGCTGTTTACAACCGGTTCAAGTGGTGTAGATTTTACGCTGCAACGATTTAAAGCCGCCACTTCGCGCGCGATGCCGGCAATGCTCAGGCAGTCGCCGCGATTCGGGGTTAAGCCGAGTTCAAGTGTGACATCGTCGAGCTTTAAATAGGCGAAGACATCCTCACCGATGCGTGTATCCGGTGGCAATTCCAGCAGCCCACCGGTAGGCTCGCCAAGGCCAAGTTCAGCCGCCGAGCACAACATCCCGTGAGATTCCACGCCATGCAATACAGCCTGTTCGATATAAATATCGCCGGGTAATTGCGCCCCAATAATGGCCAGCGGCGCACGCATACCCACGCGCACATTTGGCGCGCCACATACGATGGACAGCGGCCGGATATCGCCCACATTGACTTGGCAGATTTGTAGATGCTGAGCGCCGGCGTGGGGGGCAAGCGCGATGATTTCGCCGACTACTACGCCTGCAAACGGCGCCGCTACGGCTTGTACGGCCTCGACCTCGAGGCCCGCCATGGTGAGTTGTGCGGCCAGTTCGCTCGTACTAAGTTCGGGGTCGACCCACTTACGCAGCCAGTGTTCGCTGAATTTCATGGCTTAAAAATACTTAACGCGCACATCCAAAAGCAATCTGACGTAATGACGCCAAGCTGCAAAGGAGAGTTAATATATTTCAGCGAATTAATATCAAGAAACATAGTCGATTTCCGTTACGCCAGCGCGGATTTGCGCTGTATTTTCAAGCAAATTGGCGCAAAAAGCGTAGATCATTTTCGAAAAACAGACGTAGATCATTAACGCCGTAACGCAGCATGGCCAAGCGCTCTACGCCCATGCCGAAGGCAAAGCCGGTGTAGCGTTCGTTATCGATACCGACGTTGTTGAACACTTGTGGGTGCACCATGCCACAGCCCAGCACTTCCAGCCAGCCGCTGTGGCCGCACACGCGGCAACCTGAGCCTTTGCACATAACGCAGGCAATGTCGACCTCGGCTGAGGGTTCGGTGAACGGAAAATAAGAAGGGCGGAAGCGCACCTTCAGGTTTTGTTCAAAAAAGTTTTTCAGGAAGTCGTCGAGTATCCCCTTAAGATCGGCAAAGCTGATGTTGGTATCGACCATCAGCCCTTCCACTTGATGAAACATGGGCGTGTGTGTCAGATCAGAGTCGCAGCGATAAACCCGTCCGGGTGCGATCAGGCGTAGGGGCGGCGGCTGGTTCAGCATCGCGCGGATTTGTACGGGTGAGGTGTGCGTGCGTAGCAGGGTATGGGCGTCGAAATAAAAGGTGTCGTGCATGGCACGCGCTGGGTGGTGGGCCGGAATATTGAGCGCCTCGAAGTTGTGGTAATCGTCTTCGATCTCAGGGCCCTCAGCGATATCAAAACCTTGCGAGGCAAACAGGGCTTCGATACGGCTGAAGGTAAGCGTGATGGGGTGCAAACCACCGCTGGACTGTCCTCTGCCGGACAGGGTGACATCCAGTGTCTCGCTGCTTAAGCGGTCCTCTAACTCAGCGTTTTCCAGGAAGGTACGACGGGCAGTGATGGCCGCTTGTACCGCGTCCTTGGCCTGATTGATGGCGAGCCCCGCCTGAGGTCGCAGCTCGGGGGAAAGATTGCCCAGGGATTTGAGATATTCGGTCAGTACGCCTTTCTTGCCGAGATAATAAACGCGCAACCCATCCAGGCCCGTCAGATCTTCTGCTTGCGCAATGTCCTGTTGCGCCTGGCTTACGATGATCGTCAAATCTTGCATGGTATTGCTCAATCCCAAACACAAAGGGGAAGGCTTTTGGCCTTCCCCCGTTGGTACGCTGCAAAAATGTCAGCCTTACTGGTGAGTGGCCTTGGCCTTTTCGGCAAGCTGCGCAAACGCTGGCTTATCGAATACGGCGAGATCGGCTAATACTTTGCGATCCAGTTCTATCAGTGCCTTTTTAAGCCCATTAATCAACAGGCTGTAAGACAGGCCGCACTCACGGGCGCCAGCGTTGATGCGGGCGATCCACAAGGCGCGGAATTGACGTTTCTTCTGGCGCCGGTCACGGTAGGCGTATTGCCCGGCCTTGATGACGGCCTGCTTGGCAACGCGAAACACACGACTGCGCGCGCCACGATAACCCTTGGCCTGATCCAGAACTTTTTTGTGTTTGGCGTGGGCGGTAACGCCGCGTTTTACTCGGGACATGTTTTCTACCTCTTATCAGCTAAACGGCAGCAAACGGCGCAGACCGGGTACATCGGATTTATCCACCATTTCATTGCTGCGCAGGTGACGTTTGCGCTTGGTGCTCTTCTTGGTAAGGATATGGTTAAGGTGCGACTGCGCGTGCTTAAAGCCGCCCGACGCGGTGCGCTTGAAACGCTTGGCCGCGCCGCTGTTGGTTTTCATTTTAGGCATTACTAATTCCTTAAAAACAGTTACAAGTAGCAAGAAGAGTCAACAGCATTTAAATACAGCAATAAATTAAAGTGAATTACAGCCTCTACGGTTCGACTTGTAACTTTGAGGCTTAGTTACTTCTTGGGTGATATCAGCATCACCATCTGCCGTCCTTCCATCCTCGGAAACTGCTCTACAGTGCCGATCTCGGTAAGATCTGCCTCGACTCTCTTGAGCAACTTGAGGCCTAATTCCTGATGCGCGAATTCGCGTCCCCGATACCGTAGCGTGACCTTTGCCTTGTCTCCATCATTCAGAAAGCGCGTCAGGTTACGTAACTTCACCTGATAATCGCCTTCTTCGGTGCCAGGCCGAAACTTCACCTCTTTGATCTGAATCTGCTTTTGTTTTTTCTTGGCAGAGTGTTGTTTCTTGCCTAGATCAAACAGGTATTTGCCGAAATCCATGATGCGGCATACCGGCGGTTCGGCGTTAGGAACAATTTCCACGAGATCCAATTCAGCTTCCAAGGCCAGTCTTTGTGCCTCATCCAGGGGCACTATTCCCAGCGGTTCGGCCTTGATTCCGATCAGGCGTACCTGCGGGGAGGTAATTTCCTCATTGAGACGAGTCTCTTTGTCAGCGGCTATATTCTAATCCTCCACAAAATTAAACCCGGTAGCGGGTCACTGTTTATCTAGGGTCGCGGGCATCAGTTGGGCCTCACCCAAAACAAGCAGGCCGCGGTTTGCGATTTCTGCCTGGATTCGATCCATGAAACTGGGGAGAGACATCACTCCGAGGTCTTCACCACGTCGCGCGCGCACGGCCACAGAATTGTTTTCAACTTCGCGGTCACCCACCACCAGCAGATACGGGATACGCTGAAGTGTATGCTCGCGAATTTTAAAGCTTATCTTCTCGTTTCTCAAGTCCGATTTAACCCGCAACCCCTGTTTTCTGAGAGTTTCCTCGCACTTGAGGACATAATCGGCCTGATTATCGGTAATATTCATCACCACGGCCTGAACGGGCGCGAGCCAGGCCGGGAAGGCCCCACCGTGTTCTTCGATCAGAATACCGATAAAGCGTTCCAGCGATCCGAGGATGGCGCGGTGCAGCATGACCGGCACGCGTTTGCTGCCGTCTTCCGCAATGTAGTACGCACCCAGGCGTTCGGGCATGGAGAAATCAACTTGAATGGTCCCGCATTGCCACACGCGGCCGATGCTATCCTTGAGCGAAAACTCGATCTTGGGGCCGTAAAACGCACCTTGGCCCGGCTGCAATTCCCAATCCAGGCCCTTGCTGTTTAAGGCAAGCTCCAGTGCTTGCTCGGCCTTATCCCACACTTCATCGGCGCCGACCCGGTTCTGTGGACGGGTCGAAAGCTTGATGATGATCTCTTTAAATCCGAAATCGGCGTATACCTTGAACAGCAGGTCAATGAACGTGGAGACTTCGCCCTGAATCTGCCCTTCGGTGCAAAAGATATGCGCATCGTCCTGCACGAAGTTGCGCAGGCGCATCAGGCCGTGCAAGGTTCCGGAAGGCTCATTGCGATGGCAGGAGCCGAACTCGGCGAGGCGCAAGGGCAAGTCGCGGTAACTTTTAAGGCCTTGATTGTAAACCTGCACATGGCAGGGGCAGTTCATCGGCTTGATCGCGTAGTCACGTTTTTCCGATTCCGTGACGAACATATCGTCCCTGAACTTTTCCCAATGACCTGACTTTTCCCACAGCGAACGGTCAACCAGTTCGGGGGTGCGGATCTCCTGATAACCGTTGTCGCGCATCACGCCGCGCATGTACTGTTGAACTTCCTGGTAGAGCCGCCAACCGTTGTCGTGCCAGAAGATCATGCCCGGCGCTTCTTCCTGAATATGGAAAAGATCGAGCTGCTTGGCAAGTTTTCGATGGTCGCGTTTCTCGGCCTCTTCAAGGCGATGCAGATAAGCCTTAAGGGCCTTGGTATCGGTCCAGGCGGTGCCGTAAATCCGTTGCAGCATTTCGTTATTCGAGTCGCCGCGCCAATACGCGCCGGCCAGTTTCGTCAGTTTAAATGCCTTGAGCTTGCCGGTATTAGGGACATGCGGGCCGCGGCATAAGTCGATAAAGTTACCCTGACGGTACAGTGAGATATCTTCATTGGTAGGGATACTCCCAATAATCTCTGCCTTGTATGCCTCACCTATGCTGCGGAAAAAGGCCACGGCCTCATCGCGTGACATTACCGAGCGCGACACCGGAGAATTCTGCTCGGCCAGTTCGGTCATCTTGGCCTCAATGGCCGCGAGGTCTTCAAGGGTAAAGCGGCGTTCATAGGCGAAGTCGTAGTAAAAGCCATCCTCAATGACCGGACCGATGGTCACTTGCGCCTCGGGGAATAACTCCTTGACCGCCTGGGCCAGTAAATGTGCGGCGGAATGGCGGATAACATCCAGCGCATCAGGGTCGCGCTCGGTGACAATGCTCAGTCGCGCATCATGATCGAGCAGGTACGAGGTATCGACCAATTTATCATCGACCTTGCCGGCCAGCGCGGCCTTGGCCAGCCCGGCGCCAATGGACGCGGCAACCTCGGCAACGCTCACCGGTTGGGGATATTCACGACGACTGCCGTCAGGCAGGGTGATAGCTGGCATAGTAAAACCCTTGTTCAGTGGCGACCACTACCAAAGGCCGCTTGAATAAAAGCATGGGAAGTCGTTTCCCCCTCATCCTCATTCCCTCTCCCAGGGGGAGAGGGAGGAGAGCCGACCGCGCTATGCGCGATTTTATTTACTTTGGTAGGCGCGAGTGGGATCGAACCACCGACCACTACCATGTCAAGGTAGTGCTCTACCACTGAGCTACGCGCCTGTTGTAAAAGCGGGCTTACCTTAACATAGCGGCGTAACTGACTCAACTTTTGAGCTAACTACGCGGGCTATTTGCGGCGAAGTGGAATGCAAAAAATAATAGAGAACCGCGTAACATTAATTCGAAATATCGGATTTCAGCAGCGCGGAACCTACCGCTTTTGCCTTGCTACCCATGATTTTCCATTCTTCGTCGATGAAGCGTAGCGCTGTGGACCAGGCATTATCCAATATCTCCTTGCCGGAATGCTGGTCCAAGATGACTGATTGATAGAGCGTAAGTACGCGCGCGGCGCAGTGTTGCATTGAGAAGTCCTCGGCGGTACGGCGTGCCGCAGCGGTAAGTTGTCGTCGTTGCTGCTTCGGCAAGTCAGTAAGCCACTGCAGTGCAGATGCAAATTTTGCGGCATTCTCGTTTGCTAACAAACACCCATTTTGCCGATCAACGATCACTTCGCGTACACCTGGCGCATCGACCGCAACCACCGGCACGCCGGCGGCCATCGCTTCGGCTAGTACCAGGCCTTGAGTTTCGCTCTGTGAGGCGAACGCAAACACATCCATCGCCTGATAGGCATCGGTAAGCTGCACACCTTGCACACTGCCGGCCAAATACAGTTGTCCGCTCAGGCCACGTTTTGCGAATAGGTGCTCGATATATTCCGCAGAGGGGCCCGTGCCGATGACCAGAAAGCAGGCGTGTTTGTTCTGGTTTAGAAAGATCGTGACGGCCTCGGTGAGAAACTCCAGGTTTTTCTCCGGGGCAAGACGACCGACATGACCAACCACAAAAGCGTCGGCAGGAATATTCATAGAGGCCCGAAATGCGCGCCCGTCACCCTTGGCGAAGTAGTTAACATCAATTCCCGTGGGGAGAACCTCGATACGGGTGTTTACTCCGTGGTTGCGCAAGTCAGCCGCGATACTTGCACTGGGGGCAATAATGGCGTCGCACAGCTTGCAATAACCCGTAACCAGATCCGCAACAAAACGCCGCAGCGTGGGTGAGTCGTCCGCCAGGTAATGGGTGTATTGTTCATACTGGGTGTGATGCGTAAACACCACTGGCACGTTGTGCAAGGCACGGGCGCGTAACGCGGTGTCACCTAACAGGAAGGGGTGGTGCGAATGGATGATATCGGGCTGCAACTCATCCAGGGTCGAGTACAGAAACCCCGGAATCGGCATAGGCACTGAAAAGTCGCTGCCGTTGAAGCGCTGTAGCGCGGGAACGCGTACTACATCCTTTTCGTAGTGTGGCATGTCCTCAAATGTCGCGGTTACAACCACCACGCGATGGCCGAGTTTGCGGTATTCGGCCGTGAAGCTTTCGACCGAGCGTGCGACACCGCCGATATGGGGTGTGTAGGTGTTGGTCAGCATGAGAATGTTCATGATACGCAAGGCCTGCTTAATGTGATGCTGCGTTGTCCCTGCGGCACAACGATTGTCTCAAATCCGGGCAGTTGTATCTCAATGACAGGCTCGTGAGAACGCCACTCTGGCTCCCAATGAACTTGAATATTCTTGGCATTCGACACCACCGATACCGAAATGTTGCCAAAGGACGTCGGTGCTGCACCGAAGGTTATCGGTTTTGGAGTGTCAAGCCAGTGCGCAGGAATTCCGGACACGAGGATAAGTTTATCGCCTTCTTCGCGGACAAAACAATTGCGTATCATCATCACCCACTCTGCGGCCGCCCAGACGTGCTGGCCGTCACCCATGCAGCCGCCCAGCGTACGCGGATGGATGGCCTCCGGCCATTGGCCGGTTGGCGAGGCCAGTGCCGCCACGGTTTTCATCAGATCCAACGCGCGTGGGTCGCCCGCCCGCAGCAAGACTTGAGCCACGTGCAAGGTTAAATACAGATTGATGCCTGAGTGGATCATGTCCTGGAAGAATCCGCCATCCACGAAACACTCGTCGATTAAAAAATTCGCGGTCTCCAGCAGCCGCCGGTCATGAGGCGCCCACAGTTGCAAGGGATAGCCGGCCGTTATAGAACCGATAGCCCCACCGTCCATGCGCCGGTAGGGCGATGCTGGAATGCCCGCCCGATCGCGCCGGGTAGCAGTGGCCTGCAGGCTGCGCTCAATTGCCGCCGCGAGATCATCGGCACTTTTTCGAAACTGTGCGGCGCTGATCTGATCGCCGAGTTCATCGATGAGCTTGGCGGCGGACTGCAAGCCGGCAATACTCCAGAAATCGTCCCAGTAGTAATAGTCATTCGGTCCCAGATGCTCCGCGCTAAACCCGGCAGGGAGCAGGCCTGCGTGAGCGACATCCAGGTTATCAGAAAGACGCTTACGGATAATCCAGTGTGCACCGTTCCGAATCGGTTTAATCCATTCGGGCTTGAGTTTACGTCCGCTCAATTCACAGAAGCGTCGCATGATCCACAATGCCTCGCCATTGGAATCCCACTCACCTTCCTGCGACAGGAAATATCCGCCGCGTGTCTGCCGCGTGGCAAACCGATCCAGGACACGTTCGGCACGCGCCGTTAATCCCGCGCATAACATGGCGTGCAAAATGAATGCAGCATCGCGAAACCAGAAACGCTTGTAAGTGTAAGGCCCGGCATAGACATCCTCGGGTGAGTGCAAGACCAGGGTGCGCAGCGCGGCATCGTATAAAAACTGGAAATGTTCATCGGGGACAGACAGCTTTGCGTGACCTTCGAGTGCCTCTGTCCAGGCTGGATATTTCCGGTGTGAAGATGTTGATGGTTTTTTAATTTCATCATCCGCAAGCGGAATACTTACGACGATTTCGCGCGGCTGGCCTGGGTGGAGTTCGAACATAACCGCGGCCGTTGCCATGCCGACATTGCATTTCACGCTATCTTCATCACAGGGCGCGAGCAGGCGCAGACGTACATCGCCGTGTCGATAATAAGAAAATTGATGACGTTCGGCAGGAGCGCTAAAATCAACACACTGCCGGCCATTAATCTTCCAGCCGCGCTGATCCGCATCAAGTGCCACGTCACGGATAAAGCTGACGCCCTCGGGGTTGTAAGGTCGCAGTGTAATCACCAGCCAGGCCCGGCAGTGCGCAGTGGCAACCAACTGCTGCCGACAGATGGCACCGTTATTCTGCATCTGCA
>JBDSMM010000049.1:0-10467 GCA_039915825.1 Gammaproteobacteria bacterium
ACACAGAACCTACCAGACGAGCATCAAACTGCTTGAAAAATCGCATCGCATGAAGGGCAATTTCGCGCAATTGTCTGAGACGATGCGGTTGCTTGTCGGCCTGAAAAAGACGCTGGTAATCGGCCAATGCCCGCTCGACTTCATCGTTGCGCGGCATGTTTTGCGTCTCGCTGGCGCCCAGCTGGGCAATAGCCTTGCGTTTGGCCGCATAATAATCGCGGATGCCGTGCTCGGCCATCAGGCGCGCCGCCTCCATGGCTATCAACTGCCGCATTTGCCGATCCCGGGCGTTGCTTCGTATACCCATAATATCTATTGAAACTGAAGCGGGATTTAAATAATTTACTTAAGGAATCTCCGATTTATTCAGAGCTTCCTTAAAATAACTGTTCAGGGACACCACCAAGGGAACTATCTGCTCCTGGCGGCGGGACATCGCTTTCTCCACCGGCATCGAAAACCTCACCACTCGCAGCAGAGCTATCGCTGGCCACTTGGCCAGTGGCGGAATCGGCATTTTCGACAATAATGCCTGTGGGTGAGACCAGCGGCTTTTCCGGCAGATCTTTCAATGCCACATCCATGAAGCGCATCCACATCGGCAATGCGGCATGCCCGCCCGTTTCCAGGTTGCCGAGAGGGTCGTGCTTGTCAAAGCCTACCCACGAGATGGCTACGATATCGCTATTGAAGCCCGCGAACCAGGCATCGCGCTGCTCATTGGTAGTGCCGGTCTTGCCGGCCAAGTCATTACGTCCCAATTGCATCGCACGCCGGGCGGTGCCCTTGCGGATCACATCGCGCATCATGGAGGTCATCAGATAGGCATTCTGCGCGGAGATGGCTCGTTTTGCGGCTTTTCCATCAGCTGCGGTGCCGGTTGCAGCAGTAGCTACAACACTACCGGTTACGTCTTCATCCACCCCTTCTTCATTACGTATGTCTGCTTGCAACTGCTCTTCGATAGTGAGGGCGGGCGGCAAATCCTCTGGCTCACTCTCCAACAGAGGCGGCTCGGCCTGCAGCAGAACTTTGCCGTCAGGGCCTTCGAGGCGGTCAATAAAATAAGGTTCAATCAGATAGCCGCCATTGGCAAATACCAGGTAACCCTGGGCCAGCTCCATGGGCGTGTTCACGCTGCTGCCCAGCGCCAGCGAAAGGCCGCGGGGCAGACGTTTGCGCTGAAATCCGAATTGCGTAATGTAATCGACGGCGTACTTGATACCGATGGCGCGTAATACCCGAATCGATACGAGGTTGCGCGAGTGCACCAAGGCGTTGCGTAGCGTGGTAGGCCCGTTGAACTTGCGCCCGTAATTTTCCGGACGCCAGGCATCTCCGAAATTAGCATTTTCCACCACCACGGGCGCGTCGTTAATTACCGAGGCCGGGGTAAACCCACGCTCCAGTGCCGCCGAATACAAAAATGGCTTGAAGCTCGAGCCGGGTTGGCGATCCGCCTGCATAACGCGGTTGAAGCTACTCTGATAAAAATAAAATCCGCCGACCAGTGAGGTCACGGCGCCGGTGTTGGGAGTCAACGACACCATCGCTCCCTGCACGGTGGGCACCTGGGCAAGTTGCCATTGGCCCTCAGGTAGCGGCAGAACACCGACAACATCTCCGACTGCAAGGATGTCTGCCGCCGTCTTCGGCACAGGGCCACGCTTGTTTTCATCTATATAGGGTCGCGCCCATGACAGGCCTTCCCAAGGAACCTGGACCAGGCCCGCGCGCGGGTTATACAAACTCGCACTCTGACCTTCTACTTTAATCACGAGTGCCGGCAAGATACCGCCGACATCGGAATTATCACCGAGTAGTTTGGTCCACTCCACCGGCCCGGCGGACACAGGCACTTCCACGTGACGCACGGGCTTGCGATAACCGTGGCGCATATCATATTCAATCAAGGCCATGCGCAGCGCCATGTTTGCCGTGCGCTGTAATTGCGCATCCACCGTAGTGGTTACACGGTAGCCGCCGGTGTAGGCCTCCTCCCCGTAACGACGCACCATCTCGCTACGCACCATTTCTGCTACATAAGGCGCTTCCACTCCGATCTGCAGGCTATGACGACGCGCGGTTTCTGGAGCAGCCAGAGCAGCTTGATAGGCCGCGTCGTCCAGATAATCCAGATCGTTCATACGCCCGAGGATGTAATTCCTGCGTTGGGTCGCGCGTGTAAGGTTGATGATGGGATTGAACCTGGAGGGGGCCTTGGGTAGGCCCGCGAGCATGGCCATCTGCGCAATGGTGAGTTTATCCAGCGTGGTGCCGTAATAGAGTTGCGCGGCTGCGGCAACGCCGTAAGAGCGATTGCCCAGATAAATCTTGTTCAGGTAAAGCTCGAGGATAGCGTTTTTATCCAGCTCACCCTCTATTTTAAGGGCGAGCAGGATTTCCTTAAGTTTGCGCGCGTAGGTTTTTTCACTGTTAAGGAAAAAGTTGCGCGCCACTTGCATGGTGATCGTACTTCCACCCTGCCGTTTTTCACCCGTCATGAGTAATTGCCACGAGGCGCGTATCAGGCCTTGATAATCCACGCCGGGATGCGTGTAGAAGCGGTCGTCTTCGGCTGCCAGCACCGCCTGTATCAACGATTTGGGTACTTGGGAAATTTTGACGGGGATGCGCCGCATCTCGCCGAACTCGCCGATTAATTCGCCGGTGCGGCTATACACGCGTAACGGCACCTGTAGGCGCACATCCTTCAAGCTATCAATAGAAGGAAGTTGCGGAGCTAAGGTGATATAGGCACCGCCCAGAATAATTACCCCTAAGGTAAATATTCCAAAAGCGCCAGCCAGGATGAAGCTTAAAAATTTAAACAGTGGGCGCATGGCCTGATCAATGCATGTAATAAGCCATATTAGCCAATGTGCAGGAACTATAAAACTCCCACGCCTGGCTAATATAAAATTTGATTTTCTATTATATTACGCTAAAGTGGCTAGCATTTAACAAACTAAAATATGTATGCTTGATAACACTTTGGTATAACAAAGGAAAAAATAGTGATATTTAGCAAAGAAGCACCATTGATGCTGGGCCTTGATATCAGTTCGACAGCGGTGAAGTTGCTGGAGCTGAGTCAAAAAGGGGGGCGTTACCGTGTTGAATGCTACGCCATTGAACCGCTAGCCCCGGGCGCCGTGGTGGAAAAACAGATTACCGATGCTGAAGCCGTGGGGGAAGCTATTAAAAAAGCCCTCAAACGCTCGCGCACCCGAGCCAAGCATGCGGCCGTAGCAGTTGCCGGTTCCGCTGTCATTACCAAGCTCATCACCCTGCCTGCCACGCTCAGTGATAACGAAATGGCCAGCCAGATCGAACTGGACGCCCACCAATATATTCCTTACCCGCTTGAAGAGGTCAACCTCGACTTCCAGGTTATCGGACCTTCGGAACGCGATCCCGCTCTCCTGGATGTACTGCTGGCTGCCTCACGCAGCGAAAACGTTGACCTGCGTGTAGCCGCCCTCGAACTGGCCGGGCTCACGGCCGGCGTGGTCGACGTTGAGGCTTATGCCACGGAAACGGCTGTGAGCTTGATTACACAGCTCATGCCAAATCGTGGAGTTGGCATGCGACTTGCCGTCTTCGACGTGGGGGCGACTATGACCAGCTTTATTGTTATCGACGAGTTCAAAGTCATTTACACGCGCGAACAGACATTTGGTGGCAAACAACTGACTGAAGAGATTCAGCGCCGTTACGAGCTTTCCTATGAAGATGCCGCCATGGCTAAGGAACACGGAAATCTGCCATCCGATTATGAGGCGGAGGTACTGGAACCCTTCAAGGAAACCATGACCCAGCAAATTACCCGTTCCTTGCAATTCTTCTTTTCGTCGAGCCCTTATCATAGCGTTGATCATATTCTTCTGGCCGGGGGCAGTGCCCTGATTCCTGGAATTGCCGAAATGGTAGCCGCCAAAACAGAAACACCCACGTCCATCGCGAATCCTTTTGCCGGCATGACCATCGCACCGCGCGTTAATGCGCAGTCAGCTGGCCGGGATGCCCCCGCGCTAATGATTGCCTGCGGGCTTGCCATGCGTAGCTTTGATGCTGCATTGAGCCGGGCATGACCCGCATTAATTTATTACCCTGGCGCGAGGTGCGCCGCAAACAGCGGGAACGGCAATTCACCTTTATTGCTGCGGGCAGCCTGCTATTGATGGTTGCCGTAATTTTTTACGTGCACATCCACTTCGGAAAATTGATCGACAACCAAACTGCCCGAAATGATTTTTTGAACACCGAGATCGCCGCTCTAGAGAAGCAAATTGGCGAAATTAACAACCTGGCTGCCGAAAAGGCGCGTCTGCTCGCACGCATGACCATTATCCAGGAATTGCAGGCCAGTCGGCCGGCCAGCGTCCACCTGCTCGACGAGCTGGTAACGACACTGCCTGAAGGCACTTACTACAATAGCGTAAAACAGCAGGGCAACGTGTTGACCCTGGAAGGCGTCGCGCAATCCAATGCCCGCGTCTCCTCACTGATGCGTAATATCGAATCCTCGCCGTGGCTGGAAAACCCAGTGCTGGATCTGATCGAATCAAAAGAGAATGACCAAGAGAGCGGGGCCCGCTATGTATTGCGCGTCAATCAGAAGGTGCAAAGCGCGCCCGTTATACAACCCCCTCCTCCGGCACAGCAGGCAGCACAATGAATTTCTCCGACATCAATGAACTCGATTTCAAAAATATTGGCGGCTGGCCAGCGCCAGCCAGAATTGGCCTCATCGTAATTCTTTCCGTGGCAATACTCGGCGCGGGTTACTGGTTTGACACGCAACATCAATTACAGGCATTGAAAGATACTCAGGCGAAGGAGCTGGAGTTAAAACAGTCATTCGAGATAAAACAGGCTAAGGCAACCAACCTCGAGGCGTACACGCTGCAGTTGCAGGACATGAAAAAGACCTTTGGCGCCATGCTTCGGCAATTGCCCAGCAAGGCGGAGGTGGCCGATTTGCTGGTCGATATCTCGCAGACTGGCTTGGCCAGTGGTCTGGAATTTGAACTATTCAGCCCGAAGGCGGAGGTGCCTAAGGACTTTTACGCAGAACTGCCCATCAGCATCCGTGTTACCGGCAGTTATCACCAATTAGGCACGTTTGTCAGCGGCGTTGCCGCGCTGCCACGCATTGTTACCCTACATGACACCTTGATCACGCGTCCTGATAAATCCGAAAAGCTGGCGATGGAAGTTACCGCCAAAACCTATCGCTATCTCGATGAACCGGCCCCAGCCGCGAATGCGCCCGCGGGTCAGGAGCCAGCCAAGTGATTACACCATCGAAGCGGTGTTGCGGGATTCTGACGGGCTTGCTGATCTGTCTTCCGCTGGCTGGCTGTGGCGGTGATAAATTAGATGATTTGCGCAGCTATGTTCAGGAAGTTAAAGCCAGACCCAAGGGCAAGATCGAACCGCTGCCACAAATTCAGCCGCAGGAGACCTTCGCCTATTCCGCTGCAACTTTGCGGGACCCGTTTTCACCCCCCGCGCAAGAAGCCCCACCGCCGACCGTGAATAAATTCATACCGGATATAAATCGGCAAAAAGAGGTACTGGAAGAGTACCCACTGGACGGCCTGAAAATGGTAGGTACGGTGGAAAGCAATGGTGAAACTTGGTCGCTGGTGCGCGCACCCGACGGCATTATTTACCGGGTCAAGCCGAATAATTACCTAGGCCAGAACTACGGAAAGATCGTAAGCATCTCGGAAGAAAGCATCGAATTGATCGAAACCATAGAGGATGGGCAGGGGGGGTGGTTGGAACGCCCGGCCTCATTGGTTTTAAGTGAAAATAAATAAGGGGAACCAAAGATGATCCTGACAATTACACGGCCGAATAAATTTATACAGGACGTTTTTGCCCGAACCTGTCGCCAACTCCACTGGCCCGGCGCAAGGCTTGCTGCACCTCTTTTATGTGCTGCCACAGCCATTATCTTCCTATCCGGCGCTGTGGTTGCTGCCGATCCAGCAACTACTGCCCAAGGCGTCACCCTGGAGGACATCAGCGCCTCATCGCTACCCGGCAATCGCGTACAGATCAAGCTGGTCATGTCCGGGCCGGCTGCGCAACCGTTGAGTTTTACGATTGATAATCCCGCGCGCATTGCACTCGATTTCCCCAGCACCAGTGTCAGCCTGCCTAAAAATAACCAAGCCGTGGGCTTGGGCATGGTGACCAGCGTAAACGCCGTGGAGGCTAAGGGCCGCGCCCGCGTTGTGCTGAATCTTATCCAACTGGTGCCGTATGAAACCCGCATCGAAGGCAATAATGTTTACCTTACACTGGACGGGGCCGGGGGTTCGGGGGCAACCAGCGTTGCAGCGAACGACGCTAACGTGGGCTCGGCGTTATCCCGCGGACTTCGTCAGGTGGCTCAATCGTCCGGCGCCGATGCGCTTAGCAACATCGATTTCCGCCGCGGCGAAAAGGGCGAAGCCCGTGTTGTGGTCTCGCTTTCCAACCCCGGCACCAGCGTGGACATTCATGAAGAGGGTGGCCAGATCGTCGTCGATTTCGCCAAAACCACCCTGCCAGAAAGGCTGGAGCGCCGACTGGATGTAGCGGACTTCGCAACGCCCGTCAGGACCGTGGATACCTCTACCAAGGGCGATAATGTACGCATGATCATTACATCCGTGGGCGAGTACGAGCATTTAGCCTATCAGTCCGGCAGTATATTCACCATCGAGGTTAAACCTCTCACCAAGCAAGAACTGGCACAGGCCAAGAAGGACAAGCAGGCCTACACGGGCGATAAGCTGTCACTTAATTTTCAGGACATTGAAGTGCGTTCCGTCCTGCAACTTATCGCCGATTTCACCGGGCTTAACATCGTCACCAGCGACTCCGTGCAGGGCAATCTCACGCTGCGTCTGAAGAATGTACCGTGGGATCAGGCATTGGATATCATCTTGCAAAGCAAGGGCTTGACGATGCGCCAGACTGGCAACGTTCTGCAAATCGCACCTACAGAAGAAGTCGCGGCGCGCGAGAAAATAGAACTGGAATCGCAAAAGCAGGTAGCGGAACTGGCACCGCTACGTTCTGAACTGGTCCGCATCAATTATGCCAAGGCCAGCGATCTCGCCACCCTCCTCAAGGCCAAGGAAAATTCGCTGCTGTCCGCACGTGGCAATGTCACCATTGATGATCGCACTAATACGTTGCTGATTCAGGATACCGCCGACAAGCTGGCTGAAATCCGCCAGTTGATTACGATGCTCGACATCGCGCAGCGCCAGGTACAAATTGAGTCGCGCATTGTGGTTGCCAATAATGATTTCAGCAAGAACCTCGGCGTCCGTTTCGGCGTTAACGGGGTTGAAGATACCAGCGGTGGCGTTTCTACCATAGGCGGTAGCTCATCCGCTACTAATGGTGTTATGAATGATGCCGCAGAAAACCTGGCAACCACCGGGAGTCCTTTCCCCGTTGGCATACCTTCGCTTGCCGACAGGCTGAATGTTAATCTGCCCATCGCGTCAAGTAATGCCGGCAGAATTGCCCTGGGTATTCTCGGTGCCGGCTTCCTGCTTGACCTGGAATTATCCGCCCTGCAGGCCGAGGGACGCGGCGAAGTTATCTCCAATCCACGCGTGATCACCTCCAACCAAAAGGAAGCACTTATCGAGCAGGGCACCGAGATTCCCTATCTTGAGGCAAGCTCCAGCGGTGCGGCTACCATATCCTTCAAAAAGGCCGTATTAAGCCTCAAGGTAACCCCGCAGATTACGCCTGATGATCGCATTATCATGGACCTCACCGTAACGCAGGACACGGTCGGCCAAACGATCCTGCTGGCCGGCTCCGCCGTGCCCTCCATTGATACACGCGAGGTAACCACCCAGGTGCTGGTTAACAACGGCGAAACGGTTGTGCTCGGCGGCGTATACGAGGCAGAAACCCGCAACGACAGCGACCGTGTACCTTTCTTCGGCGATCTGCCCTACGTCGGCGCTCTGTTCCGGCAGACCCGCCAAACCGAAAACAAGTCTGAATTGTTGATCTTTGTCACGCCCAAGATCGTCAATGAAACACTAAGCTTGGGTAACTGATGCTAAACAGTAATATTTACTCAAGGTCGGTCTGAAAACACCATCCGATATTTGATTACACCGATTAATCACCATTCAAGGGGAATTTGTACAATGGCTAGAACGATAAAAGGCATTCTCATTGCATTATTGCTAACGGTCGTTTCAGCCTGCGGCGGCGGCGGCGGTTTTACCGGTGATGGCGGAGGGAGTGGCGGAGGGGGCGGGGGCGGGGGTGGCGGAGGTAGCGGCACTAACCCCGGCACGACTATAAAATTAGGCAGCGGCAGCGGCAGCGGCTTTACACCCGGCGTGCTTACCTTGGGCATTAATTCAATATCGGCGGGTGGCACCACCGGCGTTACAGCGAGCTTGGTCGATGCCTCCAATAACCTTTTCACAACCGCGACTGACATCAACTTCTCATCGAACTGCCTAGCGCTGGGACAAGCCTCTCTTACGCCGGCAACTGTCAATACCGTTACTGGCGTGGCCAATAGTAATTACAAAGCGCTCGGTTGCAGCGGCAGTGACGTAATTACCGCCACCGCTATCGTTGATGGCGTAACCTTGAGTGCCACCGCAACTGTTACTGTGCAACCGGCAACCTTGGGATCCTTGGTATTCGATAGTGCCGTTCCTACCAATATCGCCCTGCAAGGCACTGGCGGCTCAGGCCGCTCCGAGACCTCGATCATAACCTTCATTGTCAGGGATGCTGCCGGTAATCCGTTTGGTGGGCAGGCAGTGCAGTTCGTGCTGAATACCAGCGTGGGAGGACTTACGCTTAGTCCCACGAGTGCAATATCGGGCTCTGATGGCAAGGTGCAGACCATCGTCACGGCCGGTACTGTGGCCACTGCGGTGCGCGTAACGGCCACGTTGGTAGCCAATGGTATCAGCACCCAATCCGATCTACTGATAGTCAGCAGCGGAACCGCTGATCAAAACAGCTTCTCGCTCAGCGCAGAAACCTTGAACCCCGAGGCATTTAACATCGATGGTGTACAAGTACCGATTACCATCCGTGTCGCCGACCACTTCAACAATCCGGTGCCGGATGGTACGGCGGTGAGTTTCCGCACCGAAGGGGGATCAATAGGCCCTTCGTGTACAACGGTTAGTGGCGTATGCAGCGTGAATTGGACCAGTCAGAACCCGCGACCTAGTGACGGCCGTGTAACAATTCTTGCTACGGCCATTGGCGAAGAAAGTTTTACCGATACCAATGGTAACGGCAGGAAAGATGCCGTCAGTGTTGCCCTTGATCCATTTACCGACCTTGCAGAGGCATTCGTTGACAATAACGAAGACGGTACATTTAACAATGGCGCCGAGGAATTTGTGGACTTCAATAGCAACGGCACTCGTGATTCGGCGGATGGATTTTACAACGGCATTCTGTGCACACCCGAAGCCAGGGCATCAGGCCAAATCTGCGATGCTCCGATGACGCTCAACGTGCGTGAAGACCTGGTAATTGTGATGTCCGGGTCGACGCTCAACATCCAGACTACCCCATCAGGAGCCGGATTAACCGTCGCCGCAGGTACATCACTGGCAATAGCAATAAGTCTTAGCGATGCGCGCGGGCAAGTGCCACCGTCAGGTACTACAATCACGCTCACAGCCTCCGGCGGCTTAACCTTAATAGACCCTACAAGCTTCACGGTGCCGAGCACTAATTTCAATGGAGCTTACGTCGTAAATACCATTGTTCAACGGCCTGCCGGTGACCCCCCTGGCCAAGGCTTCCTGACCATTACGGCTGTTACCCCTAGCGGCTTAGTGACGACTCGAACCGTTACTATAACGAAGAGTTAACTTACTTAACGATCAAGCAAGTTAGGCAATAGTTCGATAGGCCTTGTGCCGGCAACTCCAAGGAAGGAGCTTGCCCGGCGCCTACTTGATTTTCCCCGCCATTACTGGCATATCTGCCCGCCATGAACACACCCGGCAACCTTTTTCTCATCGGCCCCATGGGCGCGGGCAAGACGACCATCGGCCGCGAGCTGGCCAAGGCCCTCAAGATCGAGTTTCTCGACAGCGACCGTGAGATCGAGCGGCGTACCGGCGCGTCGATCCCGCTGATCTTCGAATTGGAAGGTGAAGCGGGCTTTCGCGTGCGCGAGTCCACCATGATCGATGAGCTGTCGCAGCGTCAGGATGTAGTGCTGGCGACCGGCGGCGGGGCCATCCTGGAGATTACCAACCGCACCAAACTCGCCGCGCGCGGCCGCGTCATTTATCTGCACGCCTCGCTCGAACAATTGCTGCGGCGCACCTCCAAGGATCGTCATCGTCCCTTGTTACAGACCGCAGACCCTGCAGGGCGTCTGCTCGAACTAATGCGTACCCGCGACCCACTCTACCGCGAGATTGCTGATTTGATAAT
>JBDSMM010000063.1:0-5403 GCA_039915825.1 Gammaproteobacteria bacterium
ACGCCGCGCGACAGCACGGTCTTTTCGACGTCTCTTCCAAGTTGAAGCAAATCTTCGATAGTGTCGGCGTGATCTACGCGTATCACGTCCTGTTCGACAATCGGTCCGGCATCGAGCTCGGAGGTGATGTAATGGCAAGTCGCGCCGATCTGTTTTACACCGCGCTCTAATGCTTGATGGTAAGGCCTTGCACCAACAAACGCAGGCAGCAGGCCATGATGAATATTCATGATTCTGCCGGGGTAGGCGGCACACATATCTGCGGGCAACACCTGCATGTAGCGCGCGAGCACCATCACGTCGCCGTGATAATATTCGAATAGCCGCCACATTTCCCGGTGCGCGGCAATTTTATTTTCCGGCATTACCGGAATATGGATGTACGGGATACCGTGCCACTCCACCACATCGCGCAGGTCCTCATGATTCGAGATCACGCAGGGGATGTCGAAGCTGAAATCGCGGCTGCGCCAGCGATAAAGCAGATCAACAAGGCAGTGATCCTGTTTGCTCACCAGGATCACCACCTGTTTTTTTACGGCGGAATCGCTGATTGTCCACTCCATGTCGAAGTCAGCGGCTATTTTTGAAAACTCATGGCGAAATTCCAACAGGCTTAATGTCAGGGAATCGGCAAAGATTTCCTGACGCATGAAGAAATAATCCGTATAAGGATCGGTGTGGCTGGCGCTCTCGTCAATTCCGCCGCCGTGCGCAGCGATAAACGAACTGACCCTGGCGATAATGCCGATACGATCCGGGCAGGATAAAGTCAGGGTGTAGTGATGCGTCATCTAGCGAACGTCAAGCAATCGTTGGTAAGTACGCTCAACAAGCTCCGCTAACGGCGTATAACTGCGATACTTAAGAACATAATCCTTGCCACGTTCACCCATTTCTTCGGAGCGCGGCGCATCAGTCAAGAGTTCGACTATGGCATTTGCAAACGCCGCTGGATCATAAGGCACTGCGAGTCCCGCCCCGCTTTCGCTCAATACCTTGCCTTGGTCGGGATGGTCGTTGGCGACCACGGGTTTGCCCCACGCCATATATTCAACCAGTTTGGTTGGGGAGGCGGAATTTAGGGTTTGACAGGGCCTGAATGGAGACACGCACAAGCTCGCGCTACGAATATATCCCCATGCCTGATCCATCGGGATAAAGCCGGTAAATATTACGGAATCCCGTAAACCAAGTTCTTCAGCTGTGTTATATAGAAACTGCATGTCGTCTGCATCGGCATCGCCTACCAGCACCAGAACGGCGTTGGGAACCCGCTCAACAACTGTCTTGAAGGCCTGGATCAGGAAATCCATGCGACGTGCCTTGATAAGCGTTCCCGCGTAGACTACCGGGAGCTTACCCGCTAACCGCCCGTCGCTACTGCGCTGTATTCGCTCCGGGTCGATAAGCGCAAGGTTCACGCCCATCGGCACAGGGGTCATTTTATCTTCCGCTATCGCGTGTTCGGCCACCTCTTTTTTCATCTGGTCGCTCTGCACAAATACATGATCCGCGTGCGGCAAGATAATTTTATATAAAATTAGGCTGGTCAAAAAACCGCGCGCATAATAAAAGTAGCGATTAAACCGGGGAAGGGTGTCTTTATCTTCAGAGGCGCGCAGCAGATCCGCCTCAGGGTAAGGAAACGACATCCAATAGAAAAAAGGTATTCCCTTTGCCCGCGCTGCTGCCAGGCCCACCAGGGAGGCAAAAAATTTATCACGCACCTGGATAAAATCATAATCGCCGCGCCTAACAATTCCCCAAATACGCACATCATGTATTAGCGCATAAAGCTGATTACGAACCCGGTCCCACAGGCCTTGGCCCGGACGCGCGACGCCCACGAAAACGCGCTCGGTTGGACTAATCTGTTCTAGCCGGTTCGGCCCAGCGTGCTGGGAGCGCATCACCCAATCGATGGAATGACCGCGACCGGCTAGCTCTGCAGAGAACAGTTGTGTCAGATCCACCCGGAAGGTAGGAAACGTTTCGTAGGTAATATAAAGCAGTTTAAACTGCTCTTTTCCGGGCTTCCGTTGTTTCATTTTCAAGGTCTAATCAACGCGTGGTGCATAGTAGAAGGATAAAGGTTAACAGTGCAAAAAAGTATACGCTGCACCAGTCATGCATGAAAGTCTGATGCAGGAACTTTTTCACAGGGGCGAACTCTTAGTCCGCAGTGACTATAATTTTAGCATTGCCCCCATTCCTCTTTCCGCATAATTCAGCAGCGTCCCTCATGCTCGATCAAACCAGAGGTAGGAAATGAAATTAATAAATGCTCGTGCCGCGTTGCTAATCCTGGCGGGTTTATCCGCGGCCACGCTATCTTTTGTCGGATACTCGGCGCTACCGGTCACACCGCCTGCCGTGCCGCTTACCGATGGCCGCACCTTGCAGTTACCGAGCCTGGCGCCCGTGCTGGACCAAGTGACCCCGGCGGTGGTGAATGTCTCCACACGCGGGCACATCGCCATTCAAGATAATCCGCTGCTCAGTGATCCGTTCTTTCGCCGGTTTTTCGATGTTCCCAATCACATGCCGCGCGAACGTCAGACGCAAAGCCTGGGATCGGGAGTCATCGTCGATGCGCAGCGCGGCTATGTGCTGACGAATAGCCACGTTATTGCCAATGCCGATGAGGTAATAGTGACCCTGCGCGATGGGCGCAATCTCAAGGCCAAACTCATAGGCACCGACAAAAATACCGATGTCGCAGTAATTCAGGTGCCGGCGGAGGGACTAACGGCGGTGCCGTTAGGAGACTCCGCGCAACTGCGCGTGGGTGATTTTGTGGTTGCCATCGGTAACCCGTTCGGCCTCGGCCAGACCGCAACCTCGGGCATCGTAAGTGCCCTGGGCCGCACCGGTTTAGGTTTGCTGGGCGTGGGTGGTTTTGAGGATTTTATTCAGACCGACGCCTCCATCAACCCCGGAAATTCCGGCGGTCCGCTGATTAATCTGAGCGGTGAATTGGTGGGAATCAACACCGCAATACTAGCGCCGGGCGGTGGCAACATCGGCATCGGCTTTGCTATTCCCATCAACATGGCGCGCGATGTAATGGAGCAATTAGTTAAGTTCGGCAAGGTGGAGCGCGGCCAGTTGGGTCTGCAGGTGCAGGATCTCACGCCGGAGCTCGCGCAGGCGTTTAATCTTCCGCGTCAAGGATTGCAGGGTGCGGTAGTGACGCAAGTGGTGCCGGGTTCGGCGGCAGATAAGGCGGGCCTCAAGGCAGGCGATGTTATTACCGCCGCCAATGGGCAACCAGTGCGCGATTCCGGTGTGTTGCGCAACTCAGTCGGGCTGTCGCCGGTAGGCAAAAGGGTGAAGCTGGACGTTGTGCGTGACGGCCGGCCTCAAACTGTCGAACTTCAAGTGACGGCCGGTGCGTCAAACCAGCAGCACGCTGATCAGGACGACCCGCGTCTGGCCGGTATCGTGTTCGGCGCGATTGATGAACGCTCTGCTTTATTTGGCCATATTAACGGCATACCGGTAATTAAGGTCGAAGCCGGCACCCCTGCCGCACAAGCGGGGTTGCGCCCCGGCGACATTTTGACTTCGGTTAACCGCAAGCCGGTGCGCACACCGGACGATCTGGTAAATGCCACTCAGACCAACAGACGTGAACCTTTGCTGTTGAATGTGCAGCGCGGTGAAGGGGCACTGTTTATTGCAATACAACCGCCAAAATAGTTTCCGCTGATTCTGATAATTCTGTAGGGTGGCTAACGACCACCCTGCAGAGGTTGCAAGGCAGCCGTATGCCTATAGTGAACGTATGATCCTCGAATTTACCCCTCACCAAATTATCTGTTTTTCATTCAGCAAGCATTCAGCCCCATCAGCTTAATCTGGCAACCGTCTGGATAGAATCCTGGTCCGGAATGCAGGTGCCGAGAAGCTGCTTGCAGCCAAGTTATCATTATGATGAGGAGACGCACGATGAAGAAAACAGGTTTGGTACTGGGAGTAACGTTACTGTCATTGACACTTGCCCCTGCGGCCTTTGCTACCAATAAGGCGTATACCAAAGGCTATGGCGGCGATTATTATGAATACAACGATGATTTCGACCACGATGAATATTCCGATGCGCGCTACACCCGAGGCCGCTACGATTACGCGCAGGTCATCGACTCGCATCGCATTTATGACACGGTACGTCGCAACTCGCCGCAACGTGAATGTTATGATGAACCGGTGCGATATCGCGGCGGCAATGATTCCTACACGGGCATTATCACCGGCGGCATCCTCGGCGGCGTGCTCGGTAACCAGGTCGGCGGCGGGCGTGGTAACGATATCGCGACCATTGCCGGCGCTGTGCTGGGGGGTTCTGTCGGCCGTGATGTAACGCGCAACAATCATGGCTACCAGGATTACCGGCAACGCTGCGAGACCGTCGATCATGCTTATGAAGAGCGTCGTCCTGCGGGTTACCATGTGACGTATCGTTACAAGGGCAGGATCTATGAAACTCGAACGGATTATCGCCCCGGCAAGAGGATTCGCATTGAAGTGCCGTCGAGATATCATGGTAATTACGACGACTAAGCGAAATTTTACACCCGCCTAAGGGGTAGGCGTGAGAACGCCGGCGGGATTTCTTTAGTTAGTCTGAGCCTGTAACAATTACATAGGATGACTGCGATGTTATCAATAACTCATAAAGTCATATTCTCCCTGCTGTTGAGCGGCCTGGCCTGGTCTGCCCAAGCCAGGCCGCCGCACGAGAATGGTGGACCGCGCGACCAGGAAGTGATGGCGCGCGAACAGGATCAGCGCCTTGACCGCGCCGTTGGCCAGGTACGCCGCGAGACCGGCGGGCGCGTGCTGTCCGCCGACGTGGAAGAGGGCAACGGCGAACGCATTCGCATCAAGGTGCTCACACCCGGCGGCCGCGTACGCATCGTTACCATCGATGATGACAGCGGCGAATATCATGCGGATGTGCGGAATTAACAATGCGTGTACTTGTTATCGAAGATGAAGCCGCTTTGCGTGATCAATTGGTCGCGCGCCTCCACGACGAAGGTTATGCCGTGGAAGGCGCTGCGGATGGAGAGGTCGGTTTGTATCAGGGCCGCGAATTTCCCTTCGATGTCGCGGTGGTCGACTTGGGATTACCGCGCATTCCGGGCGTCGATGTTATCCGTCATCTGCGTGCGGCGGGCAAAGATTTTCCCATTCTGATTTTAACCGCACGCGGACGCTGGCAGGAAAAGGTCGAAGGTCTGGAGGCGGGTGCGGACGACTACCTTGTCAAACCTTTTCACATGGAAGAACTGCTGGCACGCATCAAGGCATTGGTGCGTCGCGCAGCCGGTTGGGCGCAGCCGGTTTTGCGCTGCGGCCCAATAGAACTCGATACTGTTTCGCAGGCCGTCAAGG
>JBDSMM010000067.1:0-3533 GCA_039915825.1 Gammaproteobacteria bacterium
TGCCGCGCATTGAGCACTATCCCGGCGAGCGCCCGATCTTCGATCTTTACGGCGTGGAGGATGAAATCCAGAAGGCCTTGGAGCGCAAGGTGCAGCTTAAATCCGGCGGGCATGTGGTCATAGACCAAACCGAGGCCCTGAACACGATTGACGTAAATACCGGCGCTTTTGTGGGACATCGCAACCTGGAAGACACTATCTTTACAACTAATCTCGAAGCTGCACAGACCATCGCGCGCCAGTTGCGCCTGCGTAATCTAGGCGGCATCATCATCATCGACTTTATCGACATGCAAGACCCGCTACACAAGCGCCAAGTGTTGCGCGCCCTGGAAAAGAGCTTGGAACGTGATCACACCAAGACGCATATCAGCGGTGTGTCGGCCTTGGGCCTTGTGGAGATGACGCGCAAGCGCACGCGCGAAAGCCTGGAACATTTGTTGTGCGAGCCTTGCCCGGTCTGTAAGGGGCGCAGTTCGGTGAAAACTGCCGAAACGGTGTGCTATGAAATCTTCCGGGAGATATTGCGGGCGGCGCGCCAGTTCGAGGCGCAGAAGTATCTGGTATTGGCATCGGCGGAGGTTGTCGATCTGTTGCTTGATGAGGAATCAACCAGCGTTGCCGATCTCGAGGAATTTATCGGCAGGCCCATCAAACTGCAGGTGGAGTCACTGTACACCCAGGAACAGTTTGATGTAGTGATGACCTGACGCCCGAATTAAAACGGGTACATAAGGATTTATTTTTGACCGTAAACATTTCATGGACGCCGGATAGATGCTGCCCTTCCTGCGCTCGATAGCTATTGCGCTTGCCTCGACGGTGATCGTGGTGATTATTATCGCCGCCGCCGCGTTGGGCCTGGCGCGCCTATTATTGCCGATGGCTGGCCAGTATCGCGCGGAGATTGCCCAGCAGATCAGCGCGTCCGTGGGCCGTCCGGTCACGATTGGGGCACTTGATGCCACCTGGCAGGGCATGAATCCTTACCTGCGGCTCAAGGATGTGCGCGTGCTCGACAAGGAAGGTGCGCACACGCTGCTGCAATTAGCCGATGCATCCATCGGCATTAATATTCCTTACTACGTGCGCACCGGCCGCCTCGAACGCGGCAGCCTGAAGGTGTCGGGCACGACGCTTTCAGTCGTACGCCACGCCGATGGCAGCATTGTCATTCGAGGGTTCGAGCAGCATGCAAAAGGGCGGTTCACGCGTTGGCTATTGAGCCAGGATAGTCTGGGTATCGGGGAAAGCCAGGTTTATTGGACCGATTACCAGGCGCAGGGCAAACGGCTGCACTTTACCGATGTCAATCTCAGCTTGCGCAGCAACGGCCGTCGTCACCAAGTGAACGGGGCACTCAACTTGGCCGATACCCGCGGTCGGCCGGTAAATTTTGCGCTCGACTTTAAGGGCGCTTTAACCGATCCGGTGCAGTGGAGCGGCAGATTTTATACCCAAGGTATTGGCCTCGAGATAGCGCGCTGGATCAATCCTCCCATGTTTATGGGTAATGTGTTGAACGGTGGCCGGGCAGATTTCAGGTTATGGGGTGAGTGGACGCACGGTAATTTACAGGGGCTACAGGGCGAAGTGGCGGGTCAGGATCTGCGCTTTGCCAGCACCACTCCAGGCGCCGCGACTTTAACTGCCGTCAACGCCCAACTACGCTGGCAGCGCGCCGCGCAAGGCGGGCTACTCGATGTTACTCAATTGATTTTCAAGCAGGGCAATACATCATCTTCGCCCGGCCGGGTACAGGTACGCACTTTTGGTGAAGTCGGCCACCCGCGGGTAGATATTCGCTTTAAGCATTTGCCGCTACAGAATGTTAGCGCGCTGTTACTGGACACGGGCGCGCTGAGCCCGCAGTTGCGCGAAGCATTAATGGCCATGCGGCCGCGCGGCGAGCTACATGATTTGCATATGCAGCTACAGACCGGGGGCGAGGATAGTGCGCCGCCGGACGCACAGCCGGATCCCAATTTTTATCTCGAGGCGCGCGTGACCGGCCTGATGACCCAGGCCTGGAAAGACCTGCCGGCGACCCAGAACATTGATGCGCTGGTGCGCGCGGATGAACGCGGCGGCATACTCGAATTGGATAGCCGCCTGGTAAAGCTGGATTTTGCGACCATGTTCCGTGCCCCTATTAATATTAATGCCCTCGCCGGACGCCTGAGTTGGCGCCACACGGGGCAGGGCTGGCAGCTTGCGGCCGATGCCATTCATGCCACAAATGCCGATATCAACGCCAGCCTGAGCGGGACAGTGGACCTGTCCGCGGAGCATACCTCCCCCTTTCTGAATCTGCGCATAGGTTTTGAGAATGGAAATATCGCTAACATCGACAACTATCTGCCACTCAATCGCATCCCACCCAAGGCCCTGAACTGGCTGGAACGATCGCTCATTGACGGGCGTGTGCCTACCGGCAGCATTCTCATTCACGGGCGCGCCAGCGAATTTCCCTTTAAGTCCAACCAGGGAAGTTTCGAGGCCCGTTTTAACGTTATCGGCGGCACCATCGATTACCAGCCCGATTGGCCGCCAGCGCGTGATATTGATGTCAGCATTGTGTTCCGTAGCCAAGGTATGGAGGCTGATGCGACCCACGGTGTTATTTTCGGTACCGAGATATTGCAAACTCACGCCGCCATTCCCGATCTGACGGGGCAGGAGCCGCAACTGCTTTTACAGGGTAGGCTGCGCGGCTCCACCACGGATGTCTTGCGCTTTCTTAAGGAAGGCCCGTTACAACAAAAATTTGTTGACTACGTGAGCGCGTTTAATGCGAGCGGGCAGAGCGTAGTAGATTTGGATCTGCTCATAGCGCTAAAAAAAGGAAAAAATAACGTAACAGGCAAGCTGGAAATGATTGACAGTACGTTGCGCTATGCCGATGAAAAAACAAGCCAGAAAATTGTGCTTGATAATATCAACGGCGCACTCAGTTTTACCGAGACCAGTTTCACGGGTAAGGACATTGCTGCCACGCTAAACGGTCAGGCCCTGCGCTTGAATGTGGGCAACTCATCGGGTGAACCGGGCACCGATACGGCATTGTCGATTGGCGCGCAGGGCAAGATTAGCGCCGCACAAGTGGTTAAGCAGGTCAAGCAGGCGGGTGCCGATACTCAGCCCAGCCTGTTCGACCGGCTGGAAGGAAGCACCGATTGGTCGGCCTCGCTCGATTTTCATGCCAACAAGGATGCCGATCTGACGCTGCAATCGGATTTAGTGGGTATGACGGTGGACTTGCCCGCACCCCTTGGGAAATCCGCAGCCGAGGCGGTTCCTTTAACCATTAAAACCGCGTTTTCCAACGAGCGGAACAAGCATTATGCCGTCAGCTATGGCCAGCGGGTGGATGCATTATTGGAAGTTTCACCCGCAGGCAAGACCGCGGATGTCACGCGCGGCGCACTGAAATTCGGCGGTGGCCAAGCCCCTGCACTTCCGCCGCTAGGGCTGGCTATTAGCGGGAGCTTGCCGCGCTTTTCGCTGGATGCCTGGAACGAAGTCTTTCCGGC
>JBDSMM010000073.1:0-2833 GCA_039915825.1 Gammaproteobacteria bacterium
CCTGATTCAGAAAATCCTGCGGCGGCTCCGGCTGCACGGCGGTGGCGCGCAGCAGGGCCATGCAACTGTAGGGAGGAAGCGCAGCGAGGCGCCGCTCGTCCAGGGCGGCCTGCGCAAAGGCGGCATAACCCTGACTGAGCAGCGTGCGCAGCAATGGGTGGTCCGGGTGGCGGGTTTGGATCATGACCTGACCAGGTTTGTCACAGCGCCCGGCGCGCCCGGTCACTTGCACGATCAACTGTGCCATCCGCTCCGGGCTGCGAAAGTCCATACCGAACAGGCCCTGGTCGGTATCGAGTATTCCTACCAGCGTTACATTCGGCAGATGATGGCCCTTGGCGAGCATTTGCGTGCCGATAAGAATCTGGCTGTGCCCTGCATGCACGCCATCGAGCATGGCCTGCATTGCTCCCTTGCGCCGAGTGCTGTCGCGGTCAATGCGCACGATTCCCGTCTGCGGAAACCGCTGCGCCAAGGCTTGTTCGACACGTTCCGTGCCCTGCCCCAACGGACGTAAATCAGCGCTGGTGCAATCCGGACATTTTTTTACCATGGCGCGCTCCGCGCCGCAATGATGGCAGCGCAGTAGATGCCGCTGCTGTTGATAAAATACCAAGCGCGCATCGCAGCGTTCGCAAACAGCCAGCCAGCCGCAGTCATGGCAGATCAGGCTCGGCGCGTAGCCGCGCCGATTGAGAAACAATAGCACTTGATCGCCCTTTCCCAGGTGCTGGGCCATGGCAACGGTCAACGGTACCGACAGACCACCCTCCAGCAATTGATGCCTTATATCCATCATGCTGATGGAGGGCGCCTGAGCGCTGCCGGCGCGGTGCGGCAATACCAGGCGCACATAACGGTTCTGCTGGACATTGTGCAAACTTTCCAGCGAAGGCGTGGCCGAACCCAGCACGATTGGCACCTGCGCATGCTGGGCGCGGCGCACGGCTACATCGCGCGCATGATAACGGAACCCGTCCTGTTGCTTGAACGAGAGGTCGTGTTCCTCGTCGATTATGAAAATTCCCGGGAATTTCAGGGGTGTGAATACGGCGGAGCGAGTGCCCAGCACGATGGGCGCGCTGCCATCGCGGGCCGCGAGCCAGGCAGTTAAGCGTTCCTGATCGTTGAGATTGGAGTGTAATACAGCTACCGGCACCTGAAAGCGGCGTTGGAAGCGTTGCACGAGTTGGGGTGTAAGTCCGATCTCGGGCACCAATACCATTGCCTGGCGCCCGCCGCCAATAACCTGCGCTATCAGGCGCAGATACACTTCAGTCTTGCCGCTGCCAGTCACTCCATCGAGTAAAAAGGTCTGGAAGGATCCCAGCGTTGCCGCCACGGTTTCAACGGCCTGACGCTGGTGCGGGTTGAGTTCAGGCGGAGTGCCCTCACTGGGCGTATCATAATCGGGGACAAGACCAGAGGTTACGCGCTCTTCAACCCATTGCCTGTCCATCAATTTATGTAAAATCGGGCGCCAATTGCCCAGTGCTGTGTGGCTGGCACTCAGGCCGTAGTCCTGGCTCTGCAACAGGCGCAACAGGGCAGCTTGGCGCGGAGCGCGGGCCAGGCTTTCCACCTTGGCGGCTAACCCCTCAGCGGTCAGGTGCCAAGTACTGATGCCACGCGCGCAGGCGGGGCCGCCCTGCCGTAACAATGCCGGTAAGGCACTCAGCACGACCTCGCCCACCGGATAGTGGTAATAGGAACTCGCCCAGCGCATAAGCTTTAAAGTATCGGTGGGCAATAGCGAATCCCGGTCCAGCACGGCCCCGGCCACCTTGAGTCGCTCGGGTGCGATCCGACTTACACTGATGGTATCTAGAATCACACCGATAGTGGTCGTGCGTCCGAACGGCACTTTTACGCGTGCACCCGGGGGCAGTAAGGCTATGTCATAACCTGCGGGGGCGTAGTAATCGAAACTCTGCCGCAGGGGTGAGGGCACCGCCACGCATATTACCGGCGGGGAATCTGACATCCCTTTCCCTTGGACAGGCTATTTATATTTTGTGATGCGCAACACATTTTTATGATCTGACTTGGCGATTGTGCTTCATAAATTTTCTAGCTTAAATTCGCTAAGCTTCTGTGTGTCATTAGATTTAATCGTTATCCACAAAATCTGTGGATAAGTCTGTGGAGTATTATGCTTTAGAACGACCTCAACCCGCAGAAATAGTGGATTATGAATAAAATGTGTATAAATTATACGTTTAGATATTCTGTTTTAAAATCAGCCACATAGGATGAGCAGGCGGAATTAAATGGAAACCATCGCAGGAAAGCTCTGTCCGGGGCATTAGATTGTGTATAAGACATTTATATGCAACCAGCAAACTACAAAAAACCTCAGTGAAATCCGGCAAAACCCTGCTTTAATTGCGGCAACTCAGGAACTGCCTTCCAATAATTTTTCCAAAACGGGCAACGCGGCGCGTTGCATCGGTTTCCCGTCAACCGGACTGCGCGGGGCCTGCCGTAGCCCTTTGAGGGGAAAAATCGTCACGTCTATGACAGTTTCACCTGCCAAGAACCGGTAGACTGGATAGCTAACGGGGGGGGCATCTGCGAACAGGCGGAAATGATGTTCGAGCATATCGAACGGGATATTCTCCTGTTCCAGAAATAGGCCGACCTCGTGAGGTGTCTCGGTGAACAAATGCAGGCTAACGGTGGAATGTTCATGCGCGGTGCCGTTTAACACAGAACCTACCAGACGAGCATCAAACTGCTTGAAAAATCGCATCGCATGAAGGGCAATTTCGCGCAATTGTCTGAGACGATGCGGTTGCTTGTCGGCCTGAAAAAGACGCTGGTAATCGGCCAA
>JBDSMM010000085.1:0-5711 GCA_039915825.1 Gammaproteobacteria bacterium
CGGAGACGCGGCGCTTGATCCAGCTTACCGTGGAAGCGGATGATAATACGCATAGCCTGATGGATATGCTGCTCGCCAAAAAGCGCGCCTCCGATCGCAGGAGTTGGCTGGAACGGCGCGGGGATCTAGCAGAGGTTTAAAAAGTAGCTGATTCGAGCCTATTTCCTGGAGCTAAATCTTACGATGCCCGCTGGGTGATGCCCGTCCTGCATGGTTTGTGCAAAACTTTAAGATTGGAAGTGTGTAGAAAGCAGGCATTGGTGCCCGTTATTTCGATGAGCGCCGATCTCCTCGCGGCTGAGAACGGCGGTCCGTTGGAGCATTTGGAGTGTCGCCGCGTCTATCTTCCCGGATGCGTAGCTGATTGTCCGCCGCGAACTTAAGTATGAATGCGTGAGCCGTAGCATTTACTTCCTTTAATGATTTTTTCACGCACAGGCACCTAACGCCTTCAATGGTACAGGGGTGTACGTTGTCGGCGTAATGCAAACGGTGATCAGCACCGTAGCCTGCCAGGTGCGTCGAGATTCTTTCCACCCAATCGCTGGGGCGGAACGGGCTGCCATCCTCCCGGGTACTTTCCACTATCAAGTCAGCATCATTCTGATTAATAGACATTTAGTTTTTCCTTGAAAAATTCGCCCAACGGCGACGATTTAAGGGATTAACTAGCGACCTTTGTTAATGTTATTGACCACCTGTGTTAAAAGGCGTTCAGCAAATTTTAATGTTGAGTAGTCGCAACAGCGTTCGAGTGTTAGAGCCGGTGAATTGATTATTTGAAGAAACCATCGGCTCAGCAGTGTTAGCGAGTCGTGATTTAGTGGCTCTGAAAAATTACAGCCAACTCTTAGCTCATCAGTCTGAGTGCCATGTCGGTTAGCGGTGCAACCAGTAGAATGGATAATAGTTGCAGACCGATGATAACCAGAATAGGCGACAGGTCAAAGCCACCCATTGGCGGCAATAGGCGGCGGGCGGGGCCCAGCAGCGGCTCGTTCAGGTTGTGGATCAGCGCGCTAACCGGACTATAGTCGCCTGGCCTTACCCAGCTCAGAATAATCTGAATCAGGATGGAGAAAAAAAACACATTTATGAGTAAACCGATTAATTTGGCGATGGCAAGTAAGGCCAGCCCTGCTATATTGAGGTTCTGATCGAGCATCAGCGCGATCAACACCAGTTGCAATAATTGCAAGGCGAACAGCAACACCAGTGATGCCACATCAAACCCGGCAACCCCGGGAATGATGCGGCGCAGTGGCACCAAGACGGGATTGGTCACCTTCACCAGAAACTGCGACAGCGGATTGTAAAAACTGGCACGCACCATTTGCAGCAGCAGGCGTAACATCACCGCCAGGATGTAAAGCCCGAACAGGGATTGCACCAGAAATACACCGGCGTTGCTGAAATACCCCCCACCCATCATGCATTCCCCCATAAAGTGGCAAGTTTAACGGAGCGCGCATGGGCCGCCCGTAGTGCGTCATCAAATAAGTCTTGGATACCACCTTCCTGTAAAACCTTGACAGCACATTCCGTGGTTCCGCCCGGCGAGGTCACGCGGGCGCGCAACGTAGTGCACGTCTCAGGGCTTTCTAAAGCCATCTTGGCGGCACCGAAGGCAGTCTGCAAGGTCAGTAACCGGGCATCAGCATGTGCGAGGCCTAATTTTACCGCTGCATTTTCCATGGCTTCCATAACCAGAAAAAAATAGGCCGGACCGCTGCCCGACAGTGCGGTGACCGAATCCATCTGCGTCTCGTCATTCAACCATAAGACCATCCCCACGGCGCGCAAAATGGATTCGGCAAGGTTGCGCTGTGCAGGGGAAACCAGTGCATTGGCATACAAGGCGGTTGCTCCGCTTTGCACCAGCGCGGGTGTATTGGGCATGGCCCGGACGACCGCAGCGTTGCCGCCTAGCCATGCATTGATATTGGATTCGCGGATGCCGGCGGCAATCGAGATCACCAGCGGTGTCCGTTGCTGTACCGTTTTTGCCAAATCCTGCGCCACGGCCCGCAAGGCCTGCGGTTTTACCGCCAGCACGATCGCCTGCGCATCACTTACAGCCTGATGATTGGAGTGGGTGGTATTGACGGAAAAACGTGCCGCAAGCTCGGCCAGCCGGGCGGCATCCGGATCTGAAACCCAAATGTTGTGCGCCGCACAGCCATCAGCAATCAAGCCACCGATAAGGCAGGTTGCCATGTTCCCGCCGCCGATGAAGGCAATGTCGGTATTTTTCATGATATTGATCCCTAATTGCCGAGAAGTTTAGCGTATCGGTCTCGAAAAGACTAAGCGACGCGTGACATTTGAACAGTATATATTTTGCTAATCATCGTTCATAAACGCTTGCTACATGTTGCGCGTGCCAAAGATGGCCGTGCCCACGCGCACCAGTGTCGCGCCTTCTGCAATCGCCGCCTCCAGGTCATCGGACATGCCCATGGACAGGGTATCAAGAGGGAAACCTTCGGCACGTAATTGCTCGAAGGTCTCGTACAAGGCGCGAAATGGCAAACGCTGTTGCACAAAGTCCGCAGTGGGTTTGGGGATGGCCATCAATCCACGCAGGCGCAGACGCGGCAGTTGGGCCACCGCCTTTACCAGTTTTCGCACTTCTTCCGGATTGACCCCCGCCTTGCTTGGCTCAGCGCTAATGTTGACCTGCAAGCAAACGTTAAGCGGCGGCAAGTGGCCTGGGCGTTGTTCGTTGAGTCTTTCGGCAATCACTAAGCGGTCTACTGTCTGCACCCAGTCAAAGGCACAGGCAATCCTGGCGGCCTTATTGCCTTGCACGGGGCCGATGAAATGCCACTCGATGGCCTCGGTGTTTAACCGGCCATCGGCGATCTTGCCCCGCGCCTCTTGAAAATAGTTTTCACCAAACTGCCGCTGACCAGCCTTAATGGCATCGACTATGCATTCCACAGGGAAGGTTTTGCTGACTGCGAGCAGTTGGACGGAGCCGGATTTGCGGCCAAAGCGCAATTCTGTTTGTGCAATGTGCTTGCGCACATCGCTTAAGCGGTCTTGAACACTCGCTGTTGCGCTCATAAGGCAATAATTTATTGATAAAACACAGTAAGGAAATTCCATGGACATTGCTGAACTGCTGAGCTTTAGCGTCAAGAATAAGGCGTCCGACTTGCATCTGTCCGCAGGGCTGCCGCCCATGATACGCGTGGATGGTGATATCCGCCGCATTAACCTCCCGTCGCTCGATCACAAGAGCGTCTACGCGATGGTTTACGACATCATGAACGACAGACAGCGCAAAGACTTCGAGGAATTTTTAGAGACGGATTTTTCCTTCGAGATCCCGGGCCTAGCCCGTTTCCGCGTCAATGCCTTTAATCAAAACCGTGGGGCGGGCGCAGTATTTCGTACCATTCCGTCGAAAATACTGACGCTGGAAGAGTTGGGTTGCCCCGCGATATTCAAGGAGATAACCGACGTGCCGCGCGGTGTAGTGCTGGTAACCGGCCCTACCGGCTCGGGCAAATCCACCACGCTGGCGGCGATGGTTAATTATAAGAATGAAAGCGAACACGGGCACATTCTAACCATTGAAGACCCGATCGAGTTCGTGCATGAGAGCAAAAAATGCCTGATCAATCAGCGTGAGGTACACCGCGACACCCTGGGCTTTAGTGAAGCACTACGCTCGGCCTTGCGTGAAGACCCGGACATTATCCTGGTGGGTGAAATGCGCGATCTCGAAACCATCCGTCTGGCGCTCTCGGCGGCCGAGACCGGACATCTGGTGTTTGGTACGCTGCACACGAGCTCGGCTGCCAAGACCATCGATCGCATCATCGACGTATTCCCTGCGGCAGAAAAAGACATGGTACGCTCGATGTTGTCCGAATCGTTACGCGCGGTGATTTCTCAGACGCTGCTGAAGAAGGTCGGCGGCGGCCGCGTCGCAGCGCACGAAATTATGATAGGCACTCCGGCCATCCGCAATCTGATCCGCGAAAACAAGGTGCCGCAGATGTACTCTGCGATCCAGACCAGCCAGGGCGTGGGCATGCAGACCCTCGATCAGTGTCTGCAGGAATTGGTGCGCAAGGGTCAGGTGGACAAGGCCGAGGCGCGCATACGCGCAGCCAATAAAGATTATTTTAAATAAAGCGAGTGGAGACGTCATGGATTTTAATTCCCTATTGAAGTTAATGGTGCAAAAGGATGGATCGGATTTGTTCATCACAGCCGGTTATCCGCCGAGCATAAAAATCCACGGCAAGCTGACCCCCGTATCACAAACCAAGCTAAGCCCCGAACAGGCACGAGAACTGGTGTTGGGTGTTATGAATGCGCAGCAGCGCAAGGAGTTCGAAGAGACCCAGGAGTGTAATTTTGCGTTGAGCCCGGGCGATATCGGACGTTTTCGCGTTAATGCCTTTCAACAGCGCAATTGTTTCGGCATGGTGCTGCGTAAGATCGTGAGCATTATTCCTAAACTGGATGATCTGAATCTGCCCAGCATCATTAAAGATATCGCGATGACCAAGCGCGGTCTGGTGATATTTGTCGGCGCCACCGGTTCAGGCAAGTCCACCTCGCTTGCGGCAATGGTCGGACACCGTAATCTGAACAGCACGGGTCATATCGTTACGATTGAAGACCCGATTGAATTTGTGCACCCGCATGAGGGCTGTATCGTCACGCAGCGCGAGGTGGGGATTGATACCGGGTCATTTGAGATGGCGTTAAAAAATACCTTGCGCCAGGCTCCCGATGTGATTTTGATCGGCGAGATTCGCGCGCGCGAGACCATGGAACATGCCATCGCCTTTGCCGAAACCGGACATCTGTGCCTGTCCACCCTGCACGCCAATAATGCCAACCAGGCGCTCGACCGCATCATCAACTTCTTTCCCGAAGAGCGGCGTTCACAGTTGCTCATGGATCTGTCCTTAAATCTCAAGGCCATCATTGCGCAGCGCTTGATTCCAACCCCGGATGGTAAGGGCCGCCGCGCCGCCATTGAGATATTGATAAACACACCCATGGCAGCCAATCTGATCCTGAAGGGCGAGGTGCACGAACTGAAATCCTTGATGACGCGGTCTACCGAGGCGGGTATGAAGACCTTCGACCAGGCACTTTACGATCTGTTTATCAGCGAACAAATTACCCAGGACGATGCGATTCGCTACGCCGACTCAGCCAACGAAGTGCGCCTGATGATCAAGCTCGGGGACAAGGACGGAGCGGGTAAACTCAGTGCCGCAATGGAAAGCGTAACGCTCATGGATACGCGGGATCACTAGCGGGAAACTTAAACTCCGCTATATTTAGAGGCGACTACTCGAAACCAATAATATTTGCGGCTTCAAACACCGGCCCGTCCACGCACACACGCTTCATGGCCGAGCCGCGCGGCGTTTTTACCAACACAGTGCAGCCGGCGCATCCACCCACCGCGCAAGCCATAAATTCCTCAAGCGATACCTGGCACGGCAAATCATAATCACGCGCCAGTTTTGCTACGGCCTTGAGCATCGGCGTTGGGCCGCAGGTGAATATCTCGACTTCAAGACGCTGCGCCGGATTTAAGGCATCGAGATAGGCGCGCGCAAGCTCCGTGACATAGCCCTCGAAGCAACCGGGATAAGCCTGCAAGCTCGCCAGGCGGCTGGGAATATTCCACTCCTCCAAGAGCGGCATCGCCGCAATCACACCCTCCGGCA
>JBDSMM010000091.1:0-6149 GCA_039915825.1 Gammaproteobacteria bacterium
CTTGCACCATATGCTGACGCGCGTTGATTACGTCGGCGTAGCGGGAATTAATGGCGTGGCCTGGGATGCGGTGGAATTGCCGAGCCAGTTCATGGAAAACTGGTGCTGGGAGCGCGAGGCGCTGGAATTGATCGGCGGGCATTATCAAACCGGCGCGCCGCTGCCGCAGGCGCTGTTCGACAAGATGATGGCCGCGAAGAATTTCCAGTCGGGTATGCACATGGTGCGGCAACTGGAATTCTCGCTGTTCGATTTCCGCCTGCACCTGGAATTCGACCTCCGCAAGGGCGCGCGCATTGACGAGATTCTACAAGAGGTGCGCGATACCGTTTCCGTGCTCAAGCCACCTGCCTTCAACCGCTTTGCCAACAGCTTTTCGCACATCTTCGCCGGGGGTTATGCGGCCGGTTATTACAGCTATAAGTGGGCCGAGGTACTTTCCTCCGATGCCTTTGGGAAGTTTGAGGAAAATGGCGTGTTCGATCAGGCCACGGGTCAGCGGTTTCTGCGCAGCGTGCTGGAGCAGGGCGGGTCACGCGAGCCGATGGATTTGTTTGTAGAATTTCTGGGCCGTGAGCCGACCATCGACGCCTTACTGCGCCATAGTGGGATTGCGGCGTAAGTTGATTTATAGAAACTTAACGCAAAGACGCGACGGACCCATGTATTTCGATCCCATCCTGGACACAGTATGTTAGTCATGGATTTGGATTTTTTTGTGCTAATCGCGCACTTTTGATGACGACTTTAAATTAGCGAAAACGGATGAAAGTTGCCACCTGGAATGTGAACTCGCTGCGCGTGCGGCTGCTGCATTTACTCGACTGGTTGAGTATTGCACAGCCTGACATTCTGGCTTTGCAGGAAACCAAACTCCTGGACGAGCATTTTCCCCTACAGGAAATTGCAGACGCAGGTTATCAGGTTATTTTTTCCGGGCAGAAAAGTTATAACGGCGTGGCGTTATTGAGCCGCATCCCGGCGCGCGACGTGGTTAAGGATATACCCCGCCTCGCCGATCCGCAGCGGCGGGTTTTAGCCGCGACCTACGGCGACATTCGAGTGCTCAATATTTATGTTCCGAATGGGGCGAGTGTCGGATCGGAAAAATACAGCTACAAACTGTCGTGGCTGGATCAACTTTGCATTTACATCGAAAGCCAGTTAGCACTCCATCCGCGTCTCGTGGTGCTCGGTGATTTTAATATCGCACCGGAGGACCGGGATGTACACGACCCCCAGGCTTGGGAAGGCCAGGTAATGGTGAGCGAGGCGGAGCGCGCATATTTTTCCCGTCTGCTGAGCCTCGGTTTATGCGACACGTTTCGCCTGTTCGAACAGCAGGCTGAGGTATTCAGTTGGTGGGATTATCGCGCTGCCGCCTTCAGGCGCAACCTCGGCCTGCGCATTGATCATATCCTAGTGAGCCCCGCCTTACGTGAGCACTGCTTAACCTGCAACATTGATAAAAGCCCGCGCAAATTGGAGAGGCCCTCCGATCATGCGCCGGTGATTGCGGAATTTGGACTGTAGACAAGATTAAGGAAAGAAGCGTGGTTTGATGCTTCTGTGTTTATCTGACAAGTTGAAGCGGCATAAAGCTCGCTGGGGAAGCAAGCTGATAATTGGCAGGATATTGCTGCGCAGTAACGCTTTGCTACGCTGTACCGCCACCCGTGCCGTCCTTGGCCCGCTGAGTTGTCATGGCCAACGCGAATAATCTGCATTTGCCTAAAAATAACGCTGAAAAAGCCGTCCATGACTTTTTCAGCTACAGCTTGAACCGGCTTGATAACTGGTTATCCGGCCAAGCTTGTCTTGGCACGATCTGGATCGTGCCGCCGCCTTCGCACATCCTGTACTGCGGCTTGTGTACATCCTTGTACGTAGTAGCAGCATATCCTTACACTGTGTCCGCATCGCGTCCTGCATCACGGCGTGCGTCCCTGCCTGTACTTACAGCCTGTCCGTAGCCTGTCACCGATTACGCTCCTGCGTTTACGGCGCCCATGCTTCCTGCACAAGCCAACTTTTACGACATATCCTTACGCCGTAGCCGCGTTTGCTTCCTGCATTGCAGCGTTGTGCATCCTGCACATAAAGGTTCTACGCTTTATCAACCAGCGATGAGATTAGGAATCTACCTATGCCCGAAAAAAATTCCAGTGTTTAAACTTAAGTCCCCAGGCTTGCCCACGGCTCACCTTGAGCAGGTTTAAATACAGGCTCTGCGATTGTGCCAGACAGGCAGACTTCGTTACTGTGCGAGCCGGAGTTTTGGCAAAGCTGACTCGGCTCACCCAGCGAAATAGGGACAGTGTTGGCATTATTTTGTTCATCCCACAAGACAACTGCTACGCGGGTTGGAACGACAGTACCCGTTTGTTCGTCCGCCACAGTTGCGGATGGCTGCCCTTCCTGCGTCGTAGTATTAGATATGAGCATAGATCCCTCTGGAACGTGAACGGCGCCGTCTCGGCCTGTGGTGTAAGTAATGAACAAAAATGCAGCAAAGACAGTAACAAACATAAGAGCCCACCGCATACGGCGGCGTATTTCATCGTGTAATAAGTATTGTTCGGTGTGTAATAAGTATGAGTCGTTTAAGTTGGTGCTCATTTTATTATTCTCCCCTTTTCCAGTTAGTAAGCAATGGCTATGCCAAAACTATATACTGTTGATTCATATAGATAATTAACAAAATATGCGGGACAGAGAGCTATGATAACTGTATCGCTAGGCTAACAACTTTTAAGCCGTACGCGTAGAACCCTTAATGCAGGGACGTTTTAATATCTACAGGATTGTGTAACAAGTTCAAGACAAGTAAAGGTTGGTACCAAACACGCCAGTAGCGAGTTAACCGGGGATGGTCGGGGCTTGCGGGGTGATCTCGTATTTTTCCATCAAACGATAAAGCGTTACGCGTGATACGCCAAGCTGGCGTGCTGCCTTTGATACGTTATTACGATTAGTGCGCAGGCTGAACTGGATAGCCTCTTTTTCCGCCTTATTGCGAGCTTCGTCCAGCGTAACCAGGCGGCGTTGTGATGCGCGTCTGTCCAAGCCGAGATCCGCGGAGGTAATGAGTCGGTTTTCGCACATGACCATGGCGCGGCGGATGCGGTTAATCATCTCCCGCACGTTGCCCGGCCAGATATAGTCATTGATAGTTTGTAGTGCATCGCGGCGGAAACCTTTGACGTTGCGGTTCTTTTCCTTGGCAAATTTGTCGAAGAAAAAACGTGCGAGCAGTTCAATATCCTCTTCGCGGTCACGTAGCGCCGGCACTTCAAGGTGTAGGACATTCAGGCGATAGTACAAGTCTTCGCGAAACCGGCCTTCCTTAACGGCGTTTTCCAGGTTGACGTGCGTGGCCGCGATGACGCGTACATCCACCTGAATCTTGTCGATGCCGCCGACGCGCTCGATAGTCTTTTCCTGCAAGAAACGCAATAAGTTCACCTGTAAATCCAGCGCTAGATCACCGACTTCGTCGAGAAACAGGGTGCCTCCCGCGGCAGATTCAATGCGCCCGATCTTGCGCTGATGGGCGCCGGTGAAGGCGCCTTTTTCGTGACCGAATAGCTCCGACTGTATCAAATTGGTGGGTAACGAGCCGCAGTTTACCGCGACGAACGCTGCACCCGAGCGCGTTGAGCGTTCATGAATGGCTAAGGCTGCGAGTTCCTTGCCGGTGCCGCTTTCGCCTGCGATTAACACCGGCGCATCTACGCTGCTGATCTTGCGGATGTTGCTGAACAGCTTTTGCATGCTCGGGCTGGTGCCCACCATTTCATATTCGCCGAGCTTGCCGTCATGCGCGACGATCAGGTTTTTGACCTGAGCCATACCATACGCGTGGCCTAAAGTACTTAGCAGGCGTGGAATCTCAGGTGGTAACGTATGGTAATCATGGAACATTCTAAGGATATGTTTGCCAAAAGTGGGCGATTGCAGGCACTCCTGCGACACCAGAGCGACCCATTCGATGTGGCTGGTACTTTGGAAAAATTCTTCGATATCGTGATCGGTACGCTCATCGTAAAACGTAAAAAAGGCGAGCCCGATGCGAAAATCATGTTCGCTGATTTTCAGCCTGGCCTGCTGGGTATCGGAGGCTGTATGTAGATCCCAGCCAGCGGCCTGGAGCTCAGAGTCGAGTGACTCGGGTGCGCCCACAGATTTCAAATAAAGCATTTTCCTCATTACCGCCACAGCAACTCCTTGATTTTTACCTATGTAACTTGATTTCTACTTACCCTCAAGCTAAAGGGAAGGCGAAGCGGGCGATTCCGTCCGGGATTCTGTTGGCGCTCACTAACGCACGCTACAGGGAGTACGCGCTTACCAATTGAGTTGCCAGTTATCCCTTCACCACTATAGAAATTACCTGCCCAAAAGGCAAACGTTAACGTTTCTGTGTGGATAATTGCGATTACTTTTTAAGCAGTGATCTAGTATTGTGTAATTTTCAGACATTAATCCCATGCCCTATAAAGACCTGCGCGACTTCATCGCGCAACTCGAAAAAGAGGGAGAGCTCAAGCGCATTACGCTTGAAGTCAATCCCTGTTTAGAGATAACCGAAATCTGCGAACGCACGTTGCGTGCGGAAGGCCCGGCCTTGTTGTTCGAGCGGGTGGGCGATAATTATAAGCTAGGCAATAACCCCATTCCTGTATTGGCCAATCTGTTCGGCACACCGCGCCGCGTGGCTCTGGGCATGGGTCAGGAGTCCGTGGGGGCGTTGCGCGAGGTCGGCAAAATGCTTGCCTTTCTGAAAGAACCCGAGCCGCCTAAGGGCATTAAAGACTTGTGGGATAAATTGCCCGCGCTGAAACAGGTACTGAATATGGCGCCCAAACTGGTGAGCAAGGCCGCTTGTCAGGAAAATGTCATCGAAGCCGCCGAGGTCGATCTTTCCAAATTACCGATTCAAACCTGCTGGCCAGACGATGTGGCGCCGCTGATTACCTGGGCGTTGGTGGTGACTAAAGGCCCACATAAAGAGCGTCAGAACCTGGGCATTTATCGACAACAGGTGATTGCACGCAATAAGGTCATCATGCGCTGGCTCGCGCATCGTGGCGGAGCGCTGGATTTTCGTGATTGGCAGATGGCGCATCCCGGCCAGCGTTTTCCGGTGGCCGTCGCGCTAGGGGCTGATCCTGCAACCATTTTGGGCGCGGTTACGCCGGTGCCGGATACACTGTCCGAGTATGCCTTTGCCGGTTTATTGCGCGGCGCCAAGACGGAGCTGGTGAAATGCCAAACCAACGATCTGGAGGTGCCAGCCAGCGCCGAGTTCGTGCTGGAAGGGTACATAGAACCAGGAGAAACAGCTCTGGAAGGGCCGTTTGGCGATCACACCGGCTATTACAACGAGACTGAGACCTTCCCGGTATTCACCATAGAGCGCATCACGCACCGCGATAATCCCATCTATCACACCACCTATACGGGTCGCCCGCCCGACGAGCCTGCTGTGCTCGGGGTGGCGCTGAATGAGGTATTCGTGCCGCTGTTGCAGCGCCAGTTTCCCGAGATTACCGACTTCTATCTGCCGCCCGAGGGCTGTTCTTACCGGCTCGCCGTAGTCAGCATGAAGAAACAATACCCCGGCCACGCCAAGCGCGTGATGTTCGGTGTGTGGTCGTTCCTGCGTCAGTTTATGTATACAAAATTCGTGATCGTGACCGACGACGACATCAACATCCGCGACTGGAAAGACGTGATCTGGGCCATGACCACGCGCATGGATCCGGCACGCGACTGCACGATTATCGAAAATACGCCTATCGACTACCTGGATTTCGCCTCTCCGGTCGCGGGTTTGGGTTCCAAGATCGGCATGGACGCTACTAACAAATGGCCTGGCGAGACGGCCCGCCCTTGGGGCCAGCCCATCGCCATGAGTGCCGAAGTCAAACGCCGCGTCGATGAAATATGGGAAGCGCTGGCGATATTTTCCAAAGATTAATGCGCCTTGCCACCGCCCTGGCCTTGTCTTGGTCCCAATGGCAGCCAATCGCACGCAGGCGAACCTGCTAATCAGGCATTTTCTTACGCGAGTAGCTGTGATATAAACGCCTCATAACAATGCCAATCATCGGGAGGGTTTCATGCGCTCTATTATGGTTTTGAAT
>JBDSMM010000100.1:0-3337 GCA_039915825.1 Gammaproteobacteria bacterium
TCGTTCGGATACAGCACCTTGGAGATATTTTCCGAGGCGTTTTTGTCCTCTACTGCCTTGATATAATTGCCGTCATTAAAATAGCTGAGGTTGAAATCATCCGTCGACTTGCTGGCCCACAACCGCATATTGTTGACGCTGGCTGTCCCGTAGCCGGGAATGGGCGTGTCGTAGGCCATGGCGATGACTTCTTCAGCATCCACCCATTGATAGCGGGACTGACCGTTTTCGTCCTGAAAGTCGATTACATGCCCGTGAAACTTCACCGGGTAGACCGCACCGGGTCGTGCGAATTCCCAAGGGTTTCCATACTTTAACCAGTTATCCGGTTTCTCAACCTGGTGCCCATCCTCAATGGCCTGGTTGAACATGCCGTATTCGTAACGGATGCCGTAGCCATAACCCGGCAGGCCGAGCGTTGCCATGGAATCTAGAAAACAGGCCGCCAAACGGCCCAAGCCGCCATTGCCCAAACCGGCGTCGGCCTCTAGCTCGCGAATGTCTTCCAGGTGCAGGCCAATATCGTGTAAGGCCTGATAACATTCATCCACAAAGCCCATGCTGAGCAGGCTATTAGTGAGCGTGCGACCCATCAGGAATTCAAGCGACAGGTAATAAACCCGCTTTACGTCTTCCTTATAATAGGTGCGCATGGTTTCCATCCAGCGGTCCACCAAGCGGTCGCGTACCACATAGGAAACAACATTGAGCCAATCCTGGTCGCGCGCGGTGATGACGTCCTGTCCGACGGAGTATTCGAGGTGATTGGCGAGCGAGCGTTTGATGGATTCAACGTCCAGCGCCAGATTATCGTATTTGAACGAGCGTTTTCTTTTAGCTATTACCATATCTTCGTAATCACGGCGTGGCCGCTAACTACTCCCCCTGTTAGAAAAACCATGCCCGTAGCTGATAGACAGCAATTCGGACGAAAGTGCGACTCTGGTGCAATTCAGGCCTGCATAATTATTGCTAATTGCAAATATTCTAACCCCCGAAAGGGGATAAATTGAACCTCTGGAATTATTTACCTCTAAATTATAATATATAGATATGCTCAAGACAGGTGATTTATGAAATCTGCTTACGATTGGGATATTGATTTCGACGCATGGTCGGCGCTTGCCGCTGACGATCCACTGCGTTTTGAGCAACAACGATCAGATCTTATTAAGGAAGTAATGGCCTTTGTTCCTGCGCAACGCCAGCACCGATTGGAATGCCTGCAATGGCGTATTGATAAAATCCGCGAAACGTCTCCAAACCCCTTGGCAGGATGCATCAAACTTTCGAAGCTAATGTACGATGCCGTTCTAGGTGCGGACGGGCTGCAGGACAGGCTGCTCACCTTGACCGGCGGCCGCCCGTTACCCCCTGCCCCACTTTCCAAGGCCACGGTATTGAATTTCCGCCGCCCGATTGTCGATTAGTGCTTGGTTATTATTATTTTTTCAGTAAATCCTTCAGATTGCCAAATGGATTGAACGTCGCCGGGCCGTCAGCCACTTTCACATCAGTAGCACCCGCCACGTAATCGCCATACCGAGAATGCTCGTTGTCGTGGCAGTAAATGCACAAATTTTCCCAGTTGCTGCCATCCGGCGGGTTGTTGTCGTGGTTATGATCCTTATGGTGTACGGTAAGCAGGTGCAGATTTTCCCGCGTAAACTCACGCCCACACTTGCCGCAAACCCACGGATGCAATTTCAGGGATAATTCCCGGTAACCCTTGTTGCGTTCTTCCTGATTCTTGCGGGCGGTGGCTACCAGGGCGTCGAGTTTGCCCGTATTTATGGCCTTTGATGGGGTATCGCGCTTAATCATGGTGGCACCACACAGTTCCTGATGATCAAAAGGGGAACGATCGAAATCAATATACACGGCATGAGCGGTCTTGGGCCAGCTTGCCAGGAAATACCGGGGCAGGTAAACTGCGTGATTAACTGTAGTGCGGTGCCTGGCGATGCCGAGTGGCCGCATACCCACAGAACTAACGAGGTCCGTAATGAAGCCCGAGATACACCCCGCCTATAATGAAGTTACCGTTACCTGTAGCTGCGGATCAACATTCAAGACAAATTCCACGTCAGGCAAAGATCTGCATCTGGATATTTGCTCGGCCTGCCACCCGTTTTACACCGGTAAGCAAAAGGTTGCCGATAGCGGCGGCCGCGTCGACAAGTTCCGCCAAAAATACGGCCTGAAAAAGTAGTTTAAACCGCCACTCAGCAACCTGGCGTCATCCTACAGCGCATCTTCTTCGTCCTTATATGCGCCGCCCCGCTGGCGGCGCAGGGGCAAGATTGCGCGCCGGATCGCACCGATGAACAGGTGGCGGTAAGCCAGGTTTATGACGGCGACACTATCGAGCTGCGCGATGGGCGTAAAGTCCGCCTGATCGGCATCGACACCCCCGAAATCGGTCACGGCAACAGTTCATCGCAACCCCTCGCCAGAACTGCCACGGACACACTACGCAAGCTGCTGGCGAGTAGCCAAGGTCTGCGCCTGCGCTTCGATGCGGAACCCAAAGATAAGTACCGGCGCCTGCTCGCACACCTCTATCTGCAAAACGGCACTAGCGTAGCAGCGGCGCTGCTGGAGCAAGGCCTGGCCACGGCCCTGGTCATTCCGCCCAATGTCTGGAATCTGGACTGTTACCAAGCTGCGGAGCGGCGCGCGCAAGCCACACGGCGCGGCATTTGGTCCCTGCCCGGCTATCAGCCCGTGGATGCCGCCGCACTGCCTGCCAAGGCTAGCGGTTTTCGTCTCGTTCAGGGGCAAGTTGTGCGCGTCGGCAAGAGCCGTAAATCCATTTGGCTCAACCTGGCCGGCGATGTTGCCCTGCGCATCGACCGCAAGGACTTGCCGTATTTCAAAGGGCTTGATCTGGAACGCCTGGAGAATCATCGGGTACGCGCGCGCGGCTGGCTACATCCGCAAAAACGCGGCCTCATGATGCGCATACGCCATCCCGCGGCGCTGGAGCGGCTAAACTAAAACCGGCGGTAGTGCAATTTTGCCGTCTATCAGCGGTCAAACGCGTCATGATATCCGTTACACCCTGGTAAGTTATAAAATACCGGCTAGAATCCCTTCTATTACTATCCCTATTGGACAAGCCCTTACGTGACTAAAGACGCCAAACAGGCCGCGCTTGATTATCATGCCCTGCCCACACCCGGCAAGATCGGCCTTGCCATCACCAAGCCGTGCGCCACACAGGCCGAGTTGGCGCTGGCCTACACGCCGGGTGTCGCCGAACCGGTGCGTGCGATCGCAAGCGACCCGGAGGCGGCCTATCGCTACACGGCCAAGGGTAATCTGGTCGCGGTGA
>JBDSMM010000117.1:0-13039 GCA_039915825.1 Gammaproteobacteria bacterium
CTGCGGGCAGGTTAGTCGCGGCGCCCCAAGCGGTCGCAGCTAAGGCCTTGCGGTAGACGCTATAACCGGTGGCATTGTAATCGCGCGGCCAGCTGAGGGTGATTTGCGCGGGTGACTTCTGAATTACCGCGCTGACTTGGACAGTGTAGTCTTTGACTTCCTCTGCTATAACGGTCGGTATGGAAAATAGGGTAGAAAAAGCAAAAATAATACGTACCAGCAGGGCTGGTTTATTGAAATACAACATTGACATACCTCTTTTGAGTTGTGAGATTAGGTAATAACTAATCGAAACAATTTGGATTAAGCATTTGGAAGGAACGGTTATTGGCTGTGGCTTATAAGGTCCACTTACTCATTCCTTGGTAGGCGTGGGCTTAGCACGTCATGGTATTGTTTTAGCAAGATTCATGCCGCCGTGAGCGTTGGCAATTTTAAAAAAGTAGTATGAAGATAAAAGTCTAAAGGTAGTAGATAGTTAGGGCGGCGCAGATTGCCAAGTATTACCTATGCGGAATATAAGGCGAAATAATTCGAGTGGTTATAAATGTCAAAGGCTGATTATTTTTGTCAGAAAGTGACCTCTTTGCTCCTTGCGGTCTGGGAATTTAAGGGCGGGAACTGATCTTCGGGTATTAAGCGTTGCTTACAGCGGGTCACGGGCTTTGCAATGGCTTACGCAGGCTGTACCCTAGCGATCATGTTAATCAAGTTCACCAAAATGCACGGGCTGGGCAATGATTTTGTCATTATCGATGCCCTCACCCAGCCCCTTTCATTAACCTCTGAACAAGTGCGACGCATAGCCGACCGTCATTTTGGTATAGGCTGCGATCAGTTATTGCTGGTTGAGGCCGCGCACGCTACCGCTGATTTTTCCTACCGCATTTATAATGCCGACGGCAAAGAGGTCGAGCAGTGTGGTAATGGTGCACGCTGTTTTGCGCGCTTTGTGCGTGAGGCCGGTCTCACCGATAAGGATGATCTGGTGGTCGAGACGCGCGGAGGTATAATTTGTCCGCGCATTGAGCCTAACGGTGAGGTTAGTGTGAATATGGGTGTGCCGCGCACCGTGCCGCACGATATTCCGTTTGTGGCGGATAACGAGGCGCTAAGTTATGCTGTGGAGGTCGAGGGCCGCGAGGTTCAATTGAGCGTGGTGAACATGGGCAATCCGCATGCCGTGCTACGCGTTGACGATGTTGCGCAGGCACCGGTCGACACGCTAGGGCCACAGCTTGAAATGCATACGCGGTTTCCCGCACGTGTCAATGTGGGCTTTATGGAGTGCGTTAGTCGCGACCATATTCGTCTGCGTGTTTACGAGCGCGGCGCAGGTGAAACGCTAGCCTGCGGCACCGGAGCCTGCGCCGCCGTGGTGGCAGGTATTCGGCAAGGTTGGTTGAATAGTAGAGTCAATGTTGATTTGCCGGGCGGAAGGCTACTGGTAAGCTGGAATGGGGAGAGCGAGCCGGTGTGGATGAGAGGCCCGGCCACCCGGGTCTTCGAGGGGGAGATTGAATTATGAAAACATTACCCGGTCTGAGCGATGCGAGCGACGAAAAAGAAATTGTCGAGTACTTGCGCGCGCATCCTGACTTTTTCAGCACGCATACGCACTTGCTTGCCGAGTTGACGGTGCCGCATGAGAACGGTGGAACCATATCTTTGATCGAGCGCCAGGTTGCGATATTGCGCGACCAGAATCGTCAGCTCAGGCATGACCTCATGGAGTTCGTGAAGATTGCGCGCGATAACGACCGCCTCACGGAACGTTTACAGCGTCTTACCTTGGCACTGATGGAATCCACTAATCTTAGCGACATCTTTTTTATCGTGCACGATGCCTTGCGCAACGACTTCAGTGCTGATGTGGTCGCAGTCCGTTTGTTAGTTGCGCCGCAAGCACCGGTCGACGAATCCAATGCCCTTGTGGCTATTGCCTTTGCAGAGCAGGATGCGGACAGGCTGGCCAATGCGAAGGCGGCCTTCAAGAAAATTCTCGAAGCGGGTAAGCCCGTGTGCGGAAAACTGACCCCCGCGCAAGCGCATTATTTATTCAGGGAGCGGGCGGGCGAAATCAACTCTACGGCGCTGGTTCCGTTGCGAAGATCCTCCGATAAAGCCACAACATGTTTCGGCATCCTGGCAATCGGCAGCTTCAATGCCGAACGTTTTCATCCCGCAATGGGCACGCTTTTCCTGACCTCCATGGGCACCACCGTCAGTCACGCGCTGGCGCCTTATTTGAAACTCTGAAGCGGGCGGTTCTTCAGCATGCAGGCTGCCAGCAAGCATTGGTTGGAGAAATTTTTTACCCACCTCCATAGCGAGCGCCGTGTTGCTACACATACACAAATGGCTTACCGGCGTGATCTCGCTACGCTTGCGGAGTTCTGCGACAAACAGGAAATTTCAGGCTGGGAAAAGGTGCGCGGCCATCATGTGCGCGCCTATGTTGCGTGGCGCCATCGTACCGGTTTGAGCGGTCGCAGCATACAGCGCAGTTTGTCCGCCGTACGATCTTTTTATTATTACTTGATGCGCGAAGGCGAGGCGCAACTGAATCCCGTGCTCGGCATCGTCGCACCCAAGTCACCGCGCCGCTTGCCGCACACGCTTGATGTGGATCAGGTTGGACGCCTGTTGCAAATTCCGGTGGAAAATGCCCTGGCCTGCCGTGATCGAGCCATTATGGAGTTAATGTATTCCTCAGGTTTGCGACTGGCGGAACTCGTGGGGCTGGACATCGATAAACTGGATTTGCGCGATGCAATGGTCCGCGTACTGGGCAAGGGTAACAAGGAGCGCGTAGTACCGGTCGGGCGTTATGCCAGCTCGGCGTTGCAGGCATGGCTGACCGAGCGTGCGCGTCTGCCGGTACGGGCGAATGAGCCCGCACTTTTTATTGGCCGTCGCGGGCAGCGTCTGACGCCGCGCGCCGTGCAGCTACGCATGCGCGAGTGGTCGCTAAAGCAGGGGCTGGAAGGTTTAGTCCATCCACACCAATTGCGCCACTCGTTTGCCAGCCATTTGCTCGAATCCAGCGGCGATCTGCGCGCGGTGCAGGAGCTGCTGGGCCATGCCGATATCGCCACTACGCAAATCTATACCCATCTGGACTTTCAGCATCTTGCCAAGGTCTACGATAGCGCCCATCCTCGCGCCAGAAAACGCACGGCTTCGAATGTGCAGGAAAACAGGCAAGAGGAAGGCAAAAAGGAAGAATTATAAATTCATCAGTCCTGTTTTTATGTGGACTGCAATAGCCGGATTCTCCCGAGACAGGGGAAGGGGTTGCAGGCACGGCATCATTGAGTCATGCTTAAAAGAAGGCATGAAGGGTAACAACAACTCCGTCAGGCAGCCGACCTGTGGAGTAAGACTTACGGCTCATCTTGCTCAGCCTCGCCCCAGCGAGCCATCAGGGAATGCTCAATGTTGAGATGGTCGAGGATACGCGCCACGACAAAATCGACGAGATCGTCAATGGTACGCGGCTGATGATAAAAGCCGGGATTGGCCGGCAGAATAACCGCACCCATGCGCGCCAGGCGCAACATATTTTCCAGATGAATAACCGAGAACGGCATTTCGCGCGGCACCAGAATAAGTTTGCGCTGTTCTTTCAAAACAACATCGGCGGCGCGCTCGATGAGCTTGTTACTGGCGCCGCAGGCAATCGCCGAGAGCGTACCGGCGGTGCACGGGCAGACCACCATGGCCGCAGGGGCGTTTGAACCGCTCGCGACCGGCGCCATCCAATCTTCCTTCGCAAATACCTGCAACTGTCCCGGTTGCGCCCCATAGCGTGCGGTGACAAGATCGGCCATTTCGCCAGGCCGGCTCGGCAGCTTCAGGCCGGTCTCCATCGTGATCACCATCTGTGCCGGCGCGGAGACCATCAGATAGACCTGTTTACCTGCCCCCAGCAGGCATTCCAACAGACGCAGGCCATATGCCGCGCCCGAGGCGCCAGTCATGGCTAATGCAATGGCATGGCGGTTCATACCGGCTGTTTGCTGTTTAGCTTGCAGGGATTAATGTACATATTGCTTCCTTTTAAATGCGTTTCCGTAAGGCCGTGATCAATTGCTCAGGCAGCCCGTCAAATCCGCCGTTGCTCATGATAAGTACATGGTCGCCTGCGCGCGCTTCTTTGGCAAGGTACTGAACAATGTCAGTCGTAGAACTGAATACCTTGGCCTGCTCACCGATTTCAGTGGCAATGTCCGCCAGCTCCCCGCCCAGATTCGGCGGCTCGTACAGTATTACGCTGTCCGCAGCGGCCAGTGCGGGGGCCAGTGTGTGCCGGTGCACGCCCATACGCATCGTGTTAGAGCGCGGTTCGAGCACGGCGATTATGCGCTGGCTTAATGCCCTGCCTAACTTGGTGCGCAAGCCTTGAAGAGTGGTGGTGATGGCGGTCGGGTGGTGGGCAAAATCGTCGTAGATTGTGATGCCATTGATGATGGCGCGTATTTCCATACGCCGCTTTACATTGCGGAATTCCTGCAAGGCGTTTATGGCATGGGTGGGCGAGACGCCGATGTGGCGGGCGGCGGCAATCGCGGCTAAGGCATTGTGCAGATTGTGCTCGCCAAGCAGCTCCCACTTAAGAACGCCTTGAATATTTCCTTGAATAGCAATCTCGATCCCTTCATCCGTCGCACAGTGAGCAAAATTCCACCCTTCAGGGTCTGGAAATTTTTCAACAGGTGTCCAGCATCCGCGTGCCAATACGCGCTCAATGCTTTTTTCGTTCGCGTTGGCGACGATCAGCCCTTTACCGGGAACGGTTCGGACAAAATGATGAAACTGTTGCTCGATCGCAGCGAGGTCAGGAAAAATATCTGCATGGTCGAATTCAAGGTTATTCAAGATCGCGGTGTGCGGCCGATAGTGGACAAACTTCGAGCGCTTGTCGAAAAAAGCGGTGTCGTATTCGTCCGCTTCGACTACGAAGAATTGTGTTTCACCCAAACGCGCCGATACCCCGAAATTGTTCGGCACGCCGCCGATTAAAAAGCCGGGCGCCAATCCTGCATGCTCCAATATCCAGGCCAGCATCGATGCGGTGGTAGTTTTCCCGTGAGTCCCGGCCACGGCCAGCACCCATTTTCCTTGTAAAACATGCTCTGCCAGCCACTGTGGGCCGGAGGTGTAAGGCAGTCCTTCATTGAGCACATACTCAACCGCCACATTGCCGCGCGACATTGCATTACCGATTATCACGCAATCGGGTGCGGGTTTAAGGTGTGCCGGCTCATAACCCTCGCAGAGTTTGATGCCCAGGTTTTCAAGCTGCGTGCTCATTGGCGGGTAGACATGAGCATCCGAACCACTCACCTGATGGCCCAGTTCGCGCGCCAACACCGCTATACCGCCCATGAAAGTGCCGCAGATACCTAAAATATGAATGTGCATGGGAGCTCACCTGAAGGTTTGTTTAATCTGTCAAATTTTACAATTTAGCCGGGCGGCGGAAATAATGCAGCCGTTACCATCAAGGCCACAAACAGGTAACCGAAGCTTGCCAGAACCCCCATCATAAACGATACCGATAGGGCATGGCGCAGGATATGCGCGGTGACGGCTACACTCCAGATAAGTAGCGAGAACAATATCGGCGATAGCTCGGAAAGCTGCGCGAACGGCAAGGCAACGAGCCCGAATAATGCACCAGTCCCAGCCAGCGCGGTTAAGGTTTGCGTAAGGCGTGCGGGTAACCGCCGCAGCAATAATAGCGTGTGCGTGAGCACGCAAAGTACCAGCGTATCGGCCAGCGCATAGAGCAATGCCTTATTTAATGGTAGCGATGCACTTGCCAGGGCGAGGTTCACCAATAGATAGGCGGCAAGTGTCGTACCTAACAAGGTCGCCGAGGACGGAACATCGTCGGGCTTTGCACGCAGCATGCAGATTGCAATAAAAATTCTGAGTATGTTTGACAAGGCAAGCCATCCTGAATAGTGATTTGTTCGGACGCCACTGATCGAAGGATAAGATTGTAACCCACAAGCCCGCAGTGAATGTCGGCAGGTATTCCCCGCTATGCTACACTGCCGGAAATTTTTTAATGATCCCCTCAATAAATTTCGAGCCGGCATGCAAGAATATTACGTCGATACTCCCAGCCAATTAAGCGACCTGTGCAAGCGCCTGCGCACGAGTTCCTGGATCGCGCTCGATACCGAGTTCATGCGCGAAAAAACCTATTACGCGCAATTCTGTTTGTTGCAAATTGCGAATGAAGAACTGGTTGCGTGCGTCGATCCGATGGCGTTGAATATCGATCCGCTGCTTGACTTGATCTATGATCCGGCCGTCGTCAAGGTGATGCACTCCGCACGTCAGGATCTCGAGATTTTTTACGATCTGCGCCATGCATTGCCGTATCCGCTATTTGATACACAGATCGCGGCGACCGTTTCAGGCTACGGTGATCAGGTCGGTTATGGCGCCTTGGTGGAAGGTATGTTTAGCGTGGATCTGGACAAATCGCACACCCGCACCGATTGGGGCCAGCGCCCGCTTGATCCCAAACAATTGCGCTATGCCGCCGACGATGTGCGCTATCTGGTGCAAATATATATGCGGCAACGTGACGAGCTCACGCGCAACGGCCGTCTCGATTGGCTCGCCGAGGATTTTGCCGAGTTGACCGACGTGCAGAAATACATCAATTCACCGCTAAGCGCCTGGCGCCGCATCCGCCAGGCCAATACCTTGAAAGGTGTGCAACTCGCCGTACTGCGCGCATTGGCAGCATGGCGCGAAGAGCGTGCCAAGGCTGCCAACAAACCGCGCAAATGGATAATAAGTGATGATATTTTGCTGGAACTGGCCAGGCACATGCCGCTCGATACGGAGCGGCTGGGCAAAATTCGTGGCCTTGAAGCGCAAACCCTCAAACGCAGTGGCGGCGATATCATCACATTGATCGCCGAGAGCAGGAATTTGCCCAAGGAACAATGGCCGCAACTGGAGGCTCCAGTGCGCCTCGACGCCAGGCAAGAGGCGTTAGTTGATACGTTAATGGCCGTGGTGCGCATGCGTGGCACGGAAAATGCCGTGAGCCCGGCAACCTTGACCACGCGCAAGGAGTTGGAATCCCTGGTGCTCGGTCAGCACGATGTACCGATATTGCACGGCTGGCGCGGCGCGCTCGTGGGGCGCGACCTGCTGGCGCTGCTACAAGGAAAGCTCAGTCTGAGCGTGAAGGCAGGCGATCTCGATATTTCTACCGTTTAATTAAATCTGCAATGCTCCGCTTATGCCCCACATTAAATATTAGTAATCGCGAGGGCAAGCCTGATGCAATAAGGCATGACGGCGCAAAAATTTTGCATTACCGCACATTGCCCGTTGACCCTGCACGGACGCCGCTTTATATTGGTATCTTCCAATTAATTATTAGTAAGCAGAGACTGTCTATGGCCGCAGATAAACCCGGGCAAGTGGGCGAACTTGAATTGAAAAAGCTGGAGGCTGGAATTGACGAAATGATTCGTTCCTGCGACCGCTTGAAAGAAGAGAATCGCGCCCTACGCAAACATCAGGCAACGTTGATGAACGAGCGTGCGAGCCTGATCGAAAGAAATCAGCAGGCCCACTCTCGCGTGGAAACCATCATTCGACGCTTGAAAGTCTTCGAGCAAGAAACATGAGCCGTGAAGTAGCAGTTCCAATCACCGTGCATATTCTGGAAAAGGAATATCGCGTCGCATGTGGCGAGCATGAAAAAGATGTGTTGATAGCGTCGGCGCACTATCTCAACGGCAAGATGAAGGAGATACGCGACACGGGTAAAGTCATCGGATTGGAACGCATTGCCGTAATGGCCGCATTGAATATTACCCACGAATTATTGCAGCACAAATCACGCAAAGAAGATTATACTCAAAGCCTGAGTGGCCGGGTGCGCTCCTTGCAGGATAAGGTTGAGGCCGCGCTTAGCAGAAGTAAGCAAATGGAAATTTAGGCTTGCCAAAAGTAATTAATAAAAGTAGCTTATTGAAAAGGTAATTAAACAGCGGCGCGGTGGTCGGCAGGTTTGCCGCAGAGATACATGTGGTTGGGCAAGCACAGTGCCTCAATGCCTCCTACATCGCTAGCAGCATGGAGAATTTCTCCGTTAAAGAATAAAGTGGCAGTAAGAGATGCACATTTGAGCCCACAGAAGACGGTAGGTTTTCATAGGCCGTGCTAACTGAAAAAAATAATTACAAGGTTGCTTTGGGCTAACAAGTTTAGGCATCCCCTGCGGTGTTCGTTAGTAAACCGGGTGTTTTCTTGAGCCTAATTTAAAACCCCGGAGATTGTGCTTACCGATGTTGTTGCGCATGCCCGCTTTTGGCAATGCCAGAGTGGGAAGCCTGATACATCGCCGCAGTCTCCACCTGAGCCATTGGTTCAAGGGCGATGGTTTACGACGGCACAGGCGGGGGGTGTCTATTTTCCTTCCTGATATTTTCATAGCTTTTCCCAACCATGAACTTACGTCCCGAACTGCGCAAACAAATGCGCCGGCAACGGCGCTCGCTCAGTCCTGTTGAGCGTTTCGAATATGCTGAAAGAGCAGCCCGGCTATTCGCACGCACCCGACTGTTTCGGAGCAGTCGTCATATCGCGTGCTATTGGCCGTGCGATGGCGAGCTCGATCCCCTGCCGTTAATGCAGCACGCCTGGGCCCGAAACAAGACCTGTTACCTTCCCGTGTTGAATGAGCTCCCTTCCCGACGCCTATGGTTTGCTCCCTACCGCGAGGGTGATCCGCTGGTTTATAATCGCTTCGGAATTCTGGAGCCGAGCCTGCCGGTTAATGAGCTGGCGAGCGCGTGGATGCTTGATCTTATTTTAGCGCCCGTCGTGGCGTTCGACGCGCAGGGTAACCGGCTGGGCATGGGGGGCGGATTTTACGACCGCACCCTTGCCTTTTTGAATCGCCGGCAACACTGGCACAGCCCACGCCTGTTTGGTATGGCATATGATTTTCAGCGAGTGGCCTACATTAAACCCGCTGTTTGGGATGTGCCGTTGCAAGGTGTAGTTACCGAGGCTGGTCTGTATCTATCCCCTTGAATTTCTGTCGAGAGGATATTTCAGCCGCCGTTCTACACGCTAGAAATATGCAATTTATTGTCTCGCTACGCTGTAATAGCCGAGGATAGAAAGGTTGAACATAAAGCATAATGTGCCGATGAATCGCAAGGAATTCGCCCGGCGCCGCAAACAATTGATGCAGATGATGGGTGATGGCGCTATTGCCATTGTACCTACCGCCCCGATACGCCTGCGCAATCGTGATGTGGAATATGCTTATCGTCCCGACAGCGATTTTTATTATATGACGGGATTCCCGGAGCCTGAGGCCGTGGCTGTGCTCATTCCCGGTCGCATCCAGATGGAAACGGGCAAAAAGGCCGAATACATTTTATTTTGCCGCGAGCGCGATCCTCTCATGGAAACCTGGAACGGCCGGCGCGCCGGGCAAGAGGGTGCCTGCGCGATTTACGGCGCGGACGATGCCTTTCCGATTGCGGACATTGATGAGATCCTGCCTGGCCTGCTGGAAAGCAGTGAGCGCGTGTTTTACACCATGGGCACCCATCCTGAATTCGACCAGTCTGTTATGAATTGGGTAAACCAGATTCGCCAGAAGTCACGTAGCGGCAGCCAGGCGCCACGCGAATTTGTCGCCCTCGATCACTTGGTGCATGAGATGCGCCTCTATAAAAGTCCGGCTGAGATCAAGGCCATGCGCCGTGCTGCGCAAATTTCGGCCAGTGCACACCGGCGCGCCATGCAGGCTTGCCGCCCGGGATTAATGGAATATCAACTGGAGGCAGAGTTGCGCTACGAATTTACGCGCTCCGGCAGTATGGCGCCCGCCTATAATCCCATTGTGGGCGGCGGCGCGAATGGCTGTATCCTGCATTACACGGAAAATAACGCGGTGCTGAATGACGGCGATTTATTGTTGATCGACGCCGGTGCGGAATTCGACAGTTATGCCGGCGACATCACGCGCACGTTTCCAATTAACGGCCACTTCAGTCCGGCACAGCAGGCGGTTTACGAAGTCGTGCTGGAGGCTCAGCAGGCAGCTATCGACAAGGTGCGCGCGGGCAATCACTGGAACGAGCCACACGAGGCGGCGGTACACGTGCTCACGCAAGGTATGTTGAGGCTTGGCCTGCTCAAGGGAACATTATCTGCGCTTATCAAGGCGGGTGCGTATAAGCGTTTTTACATGCACCGAACCGGCCATTGGTTGGGCATGGATGTGCATGATGTAGGCAGCTATAAATTCGGCGAAACCTGGCGCATGCTGGAGCCCGGTATGGTGCTGACCATTGAACCGGGTATCTATATTCCAGCGGGCAGCAAGGGCGTAGCAAAAAAATGGTGGGACATTGGTATTCGCATCGAAGACGATGTGCTGGTCACTAAACAGGGCTATGAAATCCTCAGCATCGACGCGCCTAAGACGGTGGCTGAGATCGAGGCCGTGATGGCAGGCGGTTTGCATTAGTCCCGGCAGAAAAACTCAATGCAAACAGGCGAAGGGTGCAGAAAGAAACCATGCTCAGGTGAAAATCTGCAAGAGTTGTAGCCAGCCACATACCGGTATCTTTTGAATGCCCTTACTTTGTGTTTTTGCGTCCGCTACGTCTGTATGTTGAGATTGTAAATGCAAAACGATTCGACCCAGATAAAGCCAGATTACGACATTCTTATCATCGGTGCAGGCATGGTCGGCGCTAGTTTGGCCTGCGCCTTGCGAGGTCAGCCGCTACGCGTAGGACTGATCGAAGCGGTAGCCTTCAATGCTGATCGTCCCCAATCCGGTTACGACGCACGCACTACCGCTCTGTCGTACGGCACCAAGCGCATTTTTGAAGGCATGCAGCTTTGGGAGCTTTTGAGCGGACAAGTTACAGCGATAAAAAAAATCCATGTTTCCGATCATGGGCATTTCGGTTTCACACGGTTGGATTGCGCTGAACAGGGCCTCGACGCACTCGGTTACGTGGTGGAAAATGCTGCGCTCGGAAGATTGCTTGCGGATGTCCTCAGCATGCAGTCCAACGTTGAATTAATCTGCCCGGCGCGCGTGGAAGACATTGCCATTGATGCCGGGCTTGCACATGTCAGCATTAACGTGGGCGATGACAAAAAACGCACGGCCACGGCGCATCTCGTGGTGCTTGCCGATGGCCGCAAGTCTGCGGTACGGGAGCGCCTTGGAATACAGAGTAGCGATAGGGATTGCGCACAAAGCGCCATCATCGCCAACATCACACCTGAGTATCCGCATGCCAACATCGCTTACGAGCGCTTCACTAAAAATGGCCCGCTAGCATTGTTGCCAATGAGCGAAAATCGCTGTGCTGTCGTGTGGACATTGCGTAATGACGAGCTGGATTCAGTCATGTCCCTGGACGATGCTGATTTCCTGGGTGCTTTGCAGCACAAGTTCGGCTGGCGTCTGGGACGATTGCTCCAGGCAGGTAAGCGTCATACCTATCCGCTGGCACTGACGCGCACGCATGAATTGGTGCGCGCACGTCTTGCACTCATCGGCAACGCCGCCCATACGGTGCACCCGATCGCGGGGCAGGGCTTTAACCTTGGACTACGCGATGTAGCCGTTCTTGCGCAAGTGCTTGTCGATGCCGTCAGCGCCGGCCGTGACATCGGCGAACTTACCGTATTGCATGATTATCTCGAATGGCGACAGCGCGATCATCGCCTTGTAACAACTTTAACGGATTCCTTGGTGCGGGTTTTCTCCAGTGACTTTGCCCCGCTTATTGCAGCGCGCAACCTAGGTTTAATCGCACTCGACAGCCTACCCTTTTTGAGCAAGGTCTTCGTTCGGCAAGGCATGGGACTACTGGGTCGTCAGCCACGGCTGGCACGTGGTTTGCCATTGTAAAATATGAAGCCCGCATTGAACCCGCGTGTCGAGGTTATCAAGAATAGTTTTGATGTCGCAGACGCGATCTTCCATGGGCTGATGGCACTAGGCGTGCTCAAGGAAATCGCCATCAAGGCAGCGAGCGTGAACCACAAACGCTGGTCGGCCTTTATGCAGCGCACCGGACGTTTTTCGGAAACGATCACCGACTTCCCACCTTGGAGCAAAGATGAATTTCTGGAATACGCCGGCATGATTTTAGAAATGAGCGATGCAGAATATCCGCTTTATGCTTATGCCACTCAGGGCATCATTGCCATTACCGATTTTTCCCAACGCTCTAGCGCGGAATACGAGCATCTAATTAATGTGGGGGCGAGCATTAATCGTCCACCTTACGCGCAAATACGCATCTAATCACAAGTTGCTTAACGTAGACTACAGACTGTTGCCGTCAAGAGGCCCTTTTTCATGTTAAACTTTTCGGCACTTCCCCACCGGTAAAAATTCAATGTCAGGCAATAGCATCGGCAAACTGTTCACCGTCACCAGCTTTGGCGAAAGCCACGGGCCGGCGCTCGGCTGCGTGGTGGATGGTTGTCCGCCGGGCATGGAATTATGCGAGGCGGATTTACAGATTGACCTCGATCGGCGCAAGCCCGGCACCTCGCGCCACACCACGCAGCGGCGCGAAGACGATACCGTACAAATATTATCCGGCGTATTCGAGGGTAGAACCACCGGCACGCCCATCGGCCTGTTGATCCACAACATCGATCAGCGCTCCAAGGATTACGGCAACATCATGCACAGCTTCCGCCCCGGCCATGCGGACTACACCTACCAGCAGAAATACGGTTTCCGCGACTACCGCGGGGCGGGGCGCGCGTCGGCGCGCGAGACCGCAACGCGTGTGGCGGCGGGCGGCATTGCCAAGAAATATTTGCGTGAGCGCTACGGCATTTTGATCCGCGGTTATCTCGCCCAATTGGGTCCGATAAAAATAGAAGACTTTGATTGGAACGAGGTGGACAACAATCCATTCTTCTGCCCCGATGTTCGCAAGGCTGCGGAGATGGAGCAGTACATGGATCGCCTGCGCAAAGAGGGTGA
>JBDSMM010000069.1:0-7949 GCA_039915825.1 Gammaproteobacteria bacterium
ACACTTTGCGGCCCGTCAATAACATCTGCACTTACTTCCTCGCCGCGATGCGCGGGGAGGCAGTGCATGAATAATGCGTTGGACTTGGCGCGGGCCATGATTTCAGAGGTGACTTGATAGTCTTTGAATGCGAGTATGCGATTGGCCTGTTCTTGCTCGTGGCCCATGCTCGCCCATACGTCGGTCACAACCAAGTCGGCATCGCAAGAAGCTTCGTGCGGGTCGCGCACAAGCATGGCGTATTCCTTGTTAGCTTCGAGCAAGGCGCGATCCGGATCATAACCTTGCGGAACCGCTATGCGCAGATTAAATTGAAACAGGCGCGCGGCTTCAATGTACGAGTTGCACATATTGTTACCATCGCCGACCCACACAACAGTTTTGCCTTTGATACTGCCGCGCTGTTCGATGTAGGTTTGAATGTCGGCGAGTAATTGGCAAGGATGATATTTGTCGGTCAGGGCGTTAATGACGGGCACTTGCGAATGGGCGGCGAAGCGCTCGATCTTTTCGTGCGCGAAGGTGCGAATGACGATGACATCGGTCATGCGCGAGAGTACGCGGGCGGTATCATCTACCGGCTCGCCGCGCCCGAGTTGACTGTCTTGCGGTGCGAGAAAAATTGCGGCGCCGCCAAATTGCGCGATGGCGCTTTCGAAAGAAACGCGCGTACGCGTGGAGGATTTTTCGAACACCATGGCGAGCACTTTGTTCTTCAAGGGCTCGTAAATTTCACCGGCGCGCTGCATGGCCTTAAGCACTACAGCGCGTTGCATCAAACCCTGAGCCTCAACGGGGCTGAGGTCGGCGAGGCTTAGGAAATGGCGCACCAACATTAAGCCGCTTTTGCGAAGGTCTGAATCAAGGCGGTTACGCCCGCGACAATCTGGTCGGCTTCCGTATCGCTGATGATGAGCGGCGGCAGTAACCGTATGGTTTTCTCCGCCGTCACATTAATCAGCAGGCCTTCCGACAATGCCTTGGCAACCAATTCCTTGCACGGACGATCCAGCTCAATACCGATCATCAGACCTTTGCCGCGAATCTCCACGACCTGGGAATTGCCGTCCAGCATTGTAGTAAAACCTTTAAGCATCCGCTCACCGAGAATTTTTGCACGTCCGGCCAACTTGTATTCTTCCAAGGTGTGAATGACGGCCAGGCCCGCGCTGCATGCCAACGGATTGCCGCCGAAGGTGCTGCCGTGATTGCCCGGCTTGAATGCCTGCGCGGCCTCGCCTTGGGCAAGACAAGCACCGATGGGCATGCCATTGCCGAGCGCCTTGGCGACAGTCATGATATCCGGCCGCGCGCCGCTGTGCTGATACGCAAACCACGCACCGGTGCGGCACATACCGGTTTGAATTTCGTCGAGTATCATCAACCAACCGTGTTCATCACAGAGTGCGCGTATACCGGGTAAATAATCATCGTCCGGCACGTTCACACCACCTTCGCCTTGTATGGGTTCGACAAAAACCGCAACCACATTGGGGCTGTTTTCGGCGATCACACGCAAGGCATCAAGGTCGTTGTAAGCAACGCGCACGAAGCCTTGCACCAACGGTTCAAACCCGGCCTGGACGCGGCGGTTGCCGGTGGCGGTGAGTGTGGCGAGTGTGCGCCCGTGAAAACTGTTTTCGGCAACGATGATAGTGGGCACGGCGATGCCCTTGCTGTGCCCGTACAGACGCGCGATCTTGATCGCGGCCTCGTTGGCCTCGGCTCCGGAGTTGCAGAAAAATGCCTTGTCCATGCCCGCAACACGCGTTAATTCTGCGGCCAACTCTACTTGCCTGGCGATGCCGTAATGATTGGAAGTGTGCAACAAGCGGCCTGCCTGCTCGCACAGTGCCGCAGTCACTGCCGGGTGCGCGTGGCCTAAGCCGCATACCGCAATGCCGCTGAGCGCATCGAGATATTTACGGCCGTGGTTATCCCACAGCCACGCCCCTTCGCCGTGTTCGAAGGTCACCGGCAGGCGGGCGTAGGTTGACATCAGGGCATCCGACATTTTCATTATCCAAAAACAAAAAGGCAGCCTCACAAGAGGCCGCCAATAATTGAAAGCTGATTTTATACCTTAGCGGGCCGGAAGCAACAAGCGAACCGCCAGGATTAATTTGATTCAGGCTATTTGCTCCTTCCCCCTTCACGGGGGAAGGTTAGGATGGGGGTGTTAGTTGGCACAAATAGCAACCCCACCCTAGCCCTCCCCCGTCGAGGGGGAGGGGATCAGTTTATCTATCCGGTTAGCCCTGTCGCCTGGTTAGCCTTGACGCACAGAATTTATTGGACAAGATTTACTGAAACAACGCCAAGCCATGACTCGACGCGGCCATGAAAAACAGCATCGGAATGGAGAGCATGAGATTTGTGCGTGAGGCGAGCATGGCGATGCGGCGCGCCTTGGCCTTTTCAGCATCGGTAGCGGGTTTGATGCCGAGGATCTTTTTCTGATTAGGCCAGATAATGCCCCACACGATGAGCAGCATGATGGTGCCTAGCCACGCGCCAATGCCGATAATGGCATGTTCGCCCTGCAAGGTCATGGCTGGCACGAAACGGCTACCCAAGAGTGCTGCGCCTGCCAGCCAGGTTACCACCGCCGCCCAGCGAAACCATAACAGGGCGCGCGGTGCGACATACTTGGTGATAGCCGCACCACCCGGACCCCCGGTATCAGCGGTCGCGGCGGCCAGTGCGGGTATCTGCACGAAATTGAAATAATAGAGCAGGCCGATCCAGGTGATCCCTGCCAGAAAATGCAACCAGCGTTCAACTAACATACCCCATTCCATAGCGCTCTCCTTTTATTATCGGCCGTAGGGCCTTATGAATATTCTTTAAGCAATGCTATTTGCGATGAATACCAGCACGGCAGTTAAAACCAGACCTGATATGATGGTCCCGAGTATCGAATCGAGTGGATTTTTCATCTTGCCATGCTCCCTTTAATTGTTGATATGGCTTGGATTCGCGGTCAACCGCCGCCTGTGAATTTCAGAGAGTAAAGCAGCCCCACTTACAATGCAATAACCTCATTTTAGGCAGAAACTATTCAATGTGCGGCATCAGCGGTGAATTGCGCTTTGACGGTCAGACCCCTGACCCTGCGGCCATCGCGCGTATGAAGGATGCGCTGGCGCGCCGCGGGCCGGACAGTGAAGGTGATTATCGTGACGGGCCGCTCGCCTTTGGACATCGCCGGCTTGCGGTAATTGATCTGTCCGCGCGTTCATGTCAACCGATGGTCGATCGCGAACTCGGTTTGGCCCTGGTATTTAATGGCACAATTTATAATTTTCATGATCTGCGCCGGGAACTGGAAGGACGCGGTTACCGGTTCTTTTCAGACGGCGATACCGAAGTCATTTTGAAGGCCTACGCCGCCTGGGGCGAGCGCTGCGTGGAACACATGCAAGGCATGTTTGCCTTTGCGCTGTGGGACAGTAAAAATCAGCGGCTTTTTTTGGCGCGTGATCGCATGGGCATCAAGCCACTTTACTACACACTGAACGAACATTACCTGCGCTTCGCATCCAGCCCGCAGGCATTGCTGGCCGCCGGCGGCGTCGATACCGGCATTGATCCGGTCGCACTGCATCACCAGCTTACGCTGCACGCCGTGGTCCCCGCGCCGCACACAATTTTGCAGGGTATACGCAAACTCGCGCCGGCCACCACGATGTTGCTGGACAGTCACGGCACTGTTAGCGCGCGTACTTATTGGCAACTTGATGCGCGCCGCCCCGCCCACGCCAGAACTGAAACCGAATGGATCGAAGCTGTCCACTATTCATTACGAACCGCCGTGGAAAAACATCGCGTCGTCAGCGATGTGCCGGTCGGCGTGTTACTCTCCGGTGGCCTGGATTCCAGCCTGATAGTGGCCTTGCTGAGCGAGGCGGGCCAGAAAAATCTGCTGACCTTTTCGGTGGGCTTCGAAGATGTCGCTGGACGGCGCGGCGATGAATTCGAATATTCCGACCAGGTTGCGCAACACTTTGGCACTCGCCATCACCGTTTTACCGTGCCAGACAGCGAGATACTCGCGCGGCTGCATGAATGCGTACGCAACATGGCCGAGCCTATGGTGGCACGCGATGCCGTGGCATTTTATCTACTTGCTGAGCGCGTCTCCCAAGAAGTCAAGGTGGTGCAAAGCGGACAAGGCGCGGATGAAGTGTTCGGTGGTTATTTCTGGTATCCGCGCATGCAGGCTGCCTGGGGCACTGATCTGGGACGTTTCCGCAGACATTACTTCGACCGCAGTCACGCGGAATTTCTGGCAACGGTCAGCCCGCACTATCACGGCGCGGATTTTACCTCGGCCTATATTAAAACGGCGTTGCGCGCACCCGGCGCGGATACATTTATGGATCGCGTACTGCGCCTCGACGTAACAACGCTGATCGTCGATGATCCGGTGAAGCGCGTGGACAATATGACCATGGCGTGGGGCCTGGAGGCGCGCGTGCCGTTTCTCGATCACGAACTTGTTGAACTCGCCGCGCAAATGCCACCGGAGCTTAAATTAAAGAGTCAGGGCAAGCATCCGCTCAAGGTGATTGCGCGCGGCCTGCTGCCGGACGCCGTCATCGACCGGCCCAAGGGATATTTTCCGGTGCCCGCGCTGACTTACGTGCGCGGGCCGTTTCTGGAATTCATGCGGGAGATATTAAACTCGACGGCGTGTCGCCAGCGCGGCCTGTTTCAGCGCAGCTATATCGATAAATTGTTGGCCGATCCTGAGCGGTACAAGACCAAATTGAAGGGCAGCAAACTTTGGCACCTTGCGCTGTTGGAGTATTGGTTGCAGTTAAATGTCGATAGAGCCAGGAATTGATGCAGCACTTTTCCAACTTGTTATTGGTAAAGGGCGGCATTAACAATCATCCAGTAGGGATTTAGAATTAAAAAGGCAGGGATTGCATACGATGAATAAAAAACTTTCTGGCATCCGCTGCGTCCTTGCTGCACGTTTTATAGCCAGCGCATATTGGGTCATCGGTTTGTTCTGGTTCACCGCTGTTGTATTTACTGTCTCACCCGTGGCGGTGGCTACGCCCTTCGTGCCCAATGACCCGGCGCAGATAATCGAGCGCCTGCCGTTTAAGCCCGGCGATGCATCAGTGCGCGAGTTGCGCGAACAACGCGCAGCACTGACGCGCGAACCCGACAATATAAAATTAGCCGTGCAAGCCGCCAGGGACTACATGACGCGCGGACGCGCCGAGGGCGACCCGCGCTTCTTCGGTTATGCCGAGGGTGCGCTCGGCCCATGGTGGAATCTGCCGAATCCGCCCGAAGATGTCTTGCTGCTGCGCGCCAAACTGCACCAGGTTAATCATGATTTTGCTGCCGCCCTGACCGATCTTGATCTGCTGCTCAAGAGCGACCCGAATAATCTGAACGCCTGGCTCACGCGCGCCATTATTTTTCAGGTGCAGGGCAAGTATGCAGAGGCGCAAAAGAATTGCGCGCCGCTCCTGCAAATTCCCAGCCTGAAACTTACGGGATTGTCGTGTGTGAGCAGTGTGGCAAGTTTCAACGGCGCGGCGCAGGCCAGTTATGACGCCTTGTATAAGGGGCTGGAGGGCCGTGCCGATATCACCCCAGAAGACCGGCAATGGGCGTTGACCATTCTTGCGGATATTGCGGCGCGCACCGGCCAGACTGCCGTGGCAGAACGGCATTTTAAGGATGCCCTCATGCTCGGCCCGGACATCTGGCTGTTGGGTGCCTATGCAAATTTTCTGCTCGATCAGGGTCGTCCCACGGAGGTCATCGAATTATTGAAGGATGAAACCAGCGTGGACAACCTGCTGCTGTTGCTTACGCTCGCCGAGCAGGCCGTGAATGCACCGGCGCTGGCTAAGCATGTCCTCATGTTGCGCGAGCGTTTTGCGGCAAGCCGCCTGCGCAACGACATGCGCCACCGGCGCGAAGAGGCACGCTTCACGCTGCATATTCTTCATGAGCCTCGTGAGGCGCTCAAACTCGCCCAGGAAAATTGGGCCGTGCAGCGCGAACCGGAAGACGCGCGCGTGCTGTTGGAGGCGGCGCTGGCAGCGGAAGATATCAAGGCCGCGCAACCGGTGCTGAAATTTTTAACGGAATCGGGGCTGGAGGATGTGCACCTGGATGGCTTGGTCAAACAGGTCAAGGCACAGCCCGTATGAGGCGCTTGTTTTTATTACTCTTAACGCTTTGCTTATTTGCCGCTCCTGCTTACGCGCACAAACCCAGCGACAGCTATTTGTATCTCAGCGTTGCCAAAGACGGCACGATTCAAGGCCAGTGGGATGTGGCGCTCAGGGATCTGGACTACGCCATCGGCATTGATGAGAACAACGACAACGCTATCACCTGGGGCGAACTCGTTAAGCGCCAGGCCGCCATCGCCGCTTACATTCTGCCAAAGCTGAATATAACTGCGGGAGCCGCAATCTGCACCAGCACCGTCATCGATCACCTGGTCGATAACCACACCGACGGTGCCTATGAAGTGCTGCGCTTCGTTGCGCATTGCCCAAAAGAGCCCAGCGTACTGGAACTCGATTACCGTTTATTTGCCGACCTTGACCCGCAACACCGCGGCCTGTTGCGCCTGGATTACCAGGGCCAGACGCGCACTGCCATCTTCGGCCCCAACCAGGCCAAACAGCGCTTCGAACTTGGCATACTCACTCCGTGGCGGCAATTCCGCGATTTCGCGCGCGAGGGGATCTGGCATATCTGGATCGGCTTCGACCATATTCTGTTTTTGATCGCTCTGCTGCTGCCTTCGGTACTGCTGCGCAAACGCGCAGGGGACATACCGTGCAGGCCGTTGGAGGTGGGCACGTTTACCGCATCGCCGGCCCTGAACATCCCCCGGCGTGAGCTACAAACCGGGCAATGGGAGGCCGTGGCCGCATTCCGGCCGGCCTTCTGGAATGTGCTGAAGATCGTCACCGCCTTTACGCTTGCGCATTCGATCACGCTGAGCCTCGCAGCCCTGGAGGTTATCAATTTACCCTCGCGCCTGGTGGAATCGACGATTGCCGCCTCCATCGTGATCGGCGCCTTGAATAATATTTACCCGCTGGTTATAAACCGGTTGTGGGTCGTGGCTTTCTTATTCGGCCTGGTGCACGGCTTCGGCTTCGCCAGCGTACTGGTGGATCTGGGTCTGCCGCAGGGCTCGCTGCTGTTGGCATTGGTCGGTTTCAACGTGGGCGTAGAGATCGGCCAACTCGCCATCGTCGCAGTATTCCTGCCGCTTGCCTTCGGCCTGCGGCGCTCGTGGCTATATCAACGCATCGTGCTAGTACCGGGATCCGTGGTGATTGCACTGGTGGCATTGACCTGGATGCTGGAACGAATATTTAATTTCAAGGTGCTGCCATTTTGATTGGCAATCAATCTAGCGTCTTTGGCAATGGTTAACCTGCGTAATGATTGTTAAGCCTGCGCCAAGTATCCTGAGGCCGCCCCAAGTGTCCTCTCGTTATCCGGGGCAGGCTCTTGAAAAATATATTAATGAATAATGAACAGATCCTTTCCGACAGCATTCCAAGCAACTTAGTAAGTAAACGCGCTCGCCAACCGCATTAAGGTGTCTTCTTCATCGGCGGGGATACATAGCACGGGTTTGGAATCGATCGCATTCAGCCAAGTATCGTTGACGAGGTTAGCCTTAGTGTTGAGCGTGATGCCGAGGAAGGCGAGCGGGCCGCAAATCGCGGCGCGAATTTCATGCGCGTGCTCGCCGATGCCGCCGCTGAACACCAGCGCATCGATGCCGCCCGCCTTGGCGGCAAGTGCGCCGATCGCACCGCGCACTTGGTAACAAAAATAATCGATGGCGAAGTTGGCCTCCGGCGTGTCGCTTGCCAACAACGCTTCCATGTCGCCGTTCTGATTATCCGACAGGGCCAGCAGCCCGGCCTTGCGATAAATAA
>JBDSMM010000070.1:0-32709 GCA_039915825.1 Gammaproteobacteria bacterium
AGAGTAAAAAATTACTGATGCGCTGCTCGCCACCGGTGCGGATAAACAGATCAGGCTCGGGCACATCGTGCAATGAGAGACAAGCCGCGAGGGAATCAGCATTGACCTGGGAGGCGCGCAGCACCCCGGCCTCGATCTGCTCGGCCAATTGGCGCGCCGCCTGGGCGATATCCCACCGTCCGCCGTAGTTGGCGGCAATTATCAATTGCAGACCGGTATTTTGCGCGGTTAATGCCTCCGCCTCGGCCATTTGCTGCTGCAGTTGGGGATTGAATGCCTCACGCGTGCCGACTATGCGCAGGCGCACATTGTGCCGGTGCAGGTCTGCAACCTGGTTTTGCAGGGCTGACATAAACAAATCCATCAACAGTCCGACCTCACCCTGCGGGCGACGCCAGTTTTCACTACTGAAGGCAAACAGGGTAAGGGCCTGTATGCCCTTTTCCCCGCAGGTCTGAATGATCTGGCGGGCCGCCTCTACGCCGGCCTTGTGACCGGCAATACGCGGCAGGTTACGTTGCTTTGCCCAGCGGCCGTTACCGTCCATCACCACAGCGATGTGTTTGGGGAGCGCGACTGACCCGCCGCTGCTCTGAGAAAAAGACTGCGGTTTCATTTATGCATCAGGGGAAAGTATCTGCTCTTGTTCATACCTCCATCAACTCCCGCTCTTTGGCTTCCAGCAGCGCGTCGATCTCGGCAATGTACTTGTCCGTCAATTTTTGAATTTCATCCTGGCTGCGCCGCTCATCGTCCTCGGAGATTTTTTTATCCTTGAGCAGAGTCTTGAGTTCATTATTGGCATCGCGACGAATGTTACGCACGGCCACGCGCCCACCTTCGGCCTCGCTGCGCACGACCTTGATCATGTCGCGCCGACGTTCTTCCGTCAGCGCCGGCAGGGGCACACGAATTACCGTGCCGGAAGTGGCGGGATTCAGGCCTAGATCAGAGGTAAGAATGGCCTTTTCGATAACCGGCACCATGGCCTTTTCCCATGGCGTGACGGTGAGCATACGCGCGTCCGCCACGGTAACCGTGGCCACCTGGCTCAGCGGCACTGCATTGCCGTAGTAGGCTACCGTAATATGATCAAGCAGGCTGGTGTGCGCACGCCCGGTGCGCAGCTTGATGAGTTCCTGCTGGAGCGCGTCGATACTCTTCTGCATGCGCTGTGTGGCATTTGTTTTAATATCATTCATGCCGGGATTCTCCTCGACCAGTATTGTTAACCTGTTACCAACGTCCCTTCGTCCTCACCCAGCACAATGCGCATCAACGCGCCAGGCTTGTTCATATTAAAGATGCGCAGCGGCATATTGTGATCACGGCACAAAACGATCGCGGCCGTATCCATCACCATCAGCTTGCGTTCGAGCACCTCATCATAGGTCAGACGCGGGTAGTAACAGGCATTGGCATCTTTGACCGGATCTGCCGAATAGATACCGTCAACTTTAGTGGCCTTGAGCACCAGTTGCGCGCCAAGTTCGATGCCCCGCAGGCTGGCGGCTGAGTCCGTGGTGAAAAACGGGTTTCCGGTACCGGAGGCGAGGATGACAACGCGGCCCTTTTCCAGGTGCCGCATAGCGCGGCGACGTATGTAATCCTCACAGATCTGATTGATTTTAAGGGCGGACATTACGCGCACCAACAGGCCCAGCCGCTCCAGCGCATCTTGCATCGCCAAGGCGTTCATGACCGTGGCCAGCATGCCCATTTGATCGGCGGTGACCCGGTCAATGCCGCCGGCGGCCAAGCCTGCGCCGCGGAAGATATTGCCGCCGCCGATGACCAGCGCTACCTGCACACCCCTATTGACGAGATCATAAATCTCCGCAGCCACACGGTGAATAACCGCGGGGTCAATGCCGTAGTCGGATTGGCCCATCAGGGCCTCGCCGCTCAGCTTGAGTAAGATGCGGTTGTACACTGGTCCCGGGTTAGGGTTGTTGGCGACGGGCGGCACGGCTCAGTTACCTCTTACCTGCGCCATCACCTCGTCAGCAAAATTTTCCGACTTCTTCTCGATCCCCTCGCCCACCTCAAAACGCTGGAAGCGAATCACCCTGGCGCCCGCTTCCTTAAGCCGCTGCTCCACGGTAATGTCGGTATTCTTCACGAACGGCTGTCCCAGCAGGGTGACCTCCGCGAGGAATTTATTGATGCGCCCCTCCACCATCTTCTCAATGATGGCCGCAGGCTTGCCACTCTCCGCTGCCTGAGCCGCGAAGATTTGTTTTTCCTTGGCGATCAGATCCGCTGCAATATCGTTGCTGGAGACGCTCACTGGCCGGCTGGCCGCCACGTGCATGGCAATGTCCTTTGCCAAGGCCATATCGCCGCCCTGCATCTCGACGAGCACGCCAATGCGCCCACCGTGCAGATAACTGCCAACCACGCTGGCCTCGCAATGCACGAAGCGGCGCACGTTCATATTTTCCCCCAGCTTGGCCACTAAGGTCTGACGCGCGGTGTTGATGGTTTCAGCTCCATCCTTCAGCGGCAGCGCCATCAAGGCAGCGACATCGGCAGGACGATTGTTGAGTACACGTTGCACTACTGCCGTAGCGAAGCCCTGAAAATCCTCTCCTTTGGAGACGAAATCGGTTTCACAGTTGACCTCGGCCATTGCGGCCTGCTTGCCGTCCGTGCTTGACTGAATAACAATGACGCCTTCGGCGGCAATGCGCCCGGCCTTCTTATCGGCCTTGGCCAAGCCCGATGTACGCATAGCCTCGATGGCAGCTTCAATATCACCTTGAGTTTCAACCAGGGCCTTCTTGCATTCCATCATGCCCGACCCGGTACGCTCACGCAGTTCTTTTACCAGCGCCGCTGTAATTTCCATAAATCCTTCCTCATTAAAACTTGCAATGCGGACCTGATCGCTGATCAGGTCCGCATTGGGTCAATTCCACACGATACAGCCTGCCCTGAACAGTAAGCCGGAAACAGGCAAGCCAGGACTTGATTATTCCGTCGGGCTAGACTCCGTTGCAGGTTCCGGCGCGGCTTCCGCTACCGGTGTCGTTTCAGCCTGAGTAGCAGCAGCCTCTACCCCGGACTTGGCCACTGTTCTCTTCTTGGTGGTCACGGCTGCCTCTTTACCGGCGGCAGGCTTTCTGCCAGTACCTTTCGCGGCTGGCTTGGCTGATTTTCTGGCGGGCTTTTCAGGGGCCAACGCACCACCCTCACCCATTTCAATGAAATCATCTACTGACCCAACCAACTGAGGCACAGAACCACGACCCTCGATGACGGCATCGGCAGCACCCTTGGCATATAGCTGAATGGCGCGAATGGCGTCGTCGTTGCCGGGGATCATGTAATCCACGCCGTCGGCCTTGTTATTGGTATCTACCACGCCAACAACGGGAATGCCCAGCTTGCCGGCCTCGCTGATGGAAATCTTTTCGTAGCCGACATCAATAACGAACAAGGCATCGGGCAGACCGGCCATATCCTTAATACCACCGAGGCTGCGCTCGAGTTTTTCGAGTTCGCGCATCAGCATGAGCCCTTCTTTTTTATTCAGGCGCTCCAAGCTGCCATCCTGAGACATGACTTCAAGTTCTTTCAGGCGCTTGATCGACTGTCTGACGGTCTTGAAATTGGTGAGCATGCCACCCAGCCAACGATGATTGACGTAGGGCATGCCGCAGCGCTTCGCCTCTTCGGCGATGACTTCCTGAGCCGAGCGTTTGGTAGCCACAAACAGGATGGTGCCTTTATTGGCTGCCAGGCTGCCGATAAAGTTCATGGCGTCGTTGTAGAGGGGGAGCGACTTTTCGAGATTAATGATGTGAATCTTGCTGCGTTGCCCGAAGATGTAAGGTGCCATCTTGGGATTCCAGTACCGGGTCTGGTGGCCGAAGTGCACACCAGCCTCCAGCATTTCACGCATGGAAACGTTTGCCATTGTATACTCCAAAGTTAGGGTTGATTCCTCCATACGCCCCTGGTATCGACCTACGTAGGCTGTTGGCCACGGCGCAAGCACCCCGATACAGTTGACGGCGTATGTGTGTATTTACCTGGCTCGCTGTATGCTAACGCGTTTCAGGTGTGCGCTTTATACCATAAACAAGCTGCTCGCGACAATCCGGCGGGTGGTCTAATCCAATGGCAAGAACCTTAGTACTCACGGGTCGCAGAGCTGATGAGCGTAACCATTAAAACCGCCGCCGAGACAAACAAAATGCGCGTTGCCGGGCAACTGGCCGCCGAAGTTTTGCATATGATTCGCCCGCACGTGCAGCCGGGCGTTACTACGGATGAGCTTGACCGCCTGTGCCACGATTACATCGTAAACGTACAACAGGCGATTCCCGCGCCGCTCAATTATCACGGCTTCCCGAAATCCATTTGCACCTCGGTCAATCATCAGGTGTGTCACGGTATTCCTAGCGACCGTGTATTAAGGGAAGGCGATATCGTCAATATCGACATCACCGTCATTAAGGATGAATTTCACGGCGACACCAGCAAGATGTTTTTCGTCGGTGAACCTTCGGTGATCGCGAAGCGGGTAACGCGCATCAGTTATGAATGTCTGCGCATCGGTCTCGATAGAGTCAAACCCGGCGCACGCCTAGGCGATATCGGCCATGCGATCCAGCAACACGCTGAAGCTAACAATTGCTCGGTGGTGCGCGAATATTGCGGACACGGCATCGGGCGCATCTTCCACGAAGACCCGCAGGTGCTGCATTACGGCACGCCTGGCACGGGGCTTGCCTTGGAGCCAGGGATGATTTTTACTATCGAGCCGATGATCAATGCCGGCAAGCGCCACGTCAAACTGCTACCTGACCAGTGGACGGTAGTGACCAAGGATCACAGCCTGTCCGCGCAGTGGGAGCACACCGTGCTGGTCACCGATACCGGCCATGAGGTGTTGACCCAGCGGCCCGGCGATGATATTTAACGCTGCCTCCCCGTAACCATGCCGCCGATATCCCCACCATCCCCCCCCGCAAGCCTTGAGTTGCCGCTGTTCGATAGTAAAGAATCCCGTCTGGGTATGGATACGGTTACCGATGCCCACACACTCAAGGCCTACCGCACCTTTTTACAAGCTGCCAACCAGGCCCTGCGCCAGCACTTCCAGGACAATGCTCCCATCACTGATCTCGTGCACGGCCGCGCCAGGCTGATCGACGATCTGCTGGCACATGCCTGGACGGATATCTGGCCAGCCACATTGTCGGCTGAAATTGCGCTGGTTGCAGTCGGCGGTTACGGACGCGGCGAGCTACATCCTGCCTCTGATATCGATTTGCTGATCCTGCTGGCCGACGCGCCTGCGGGTATGGCCGATCAACCTGCCGCCGTTCAACAGCATATCGAACAGTTTGTTACCTTTTTGTGGGACATCGGCCTGGAGGTCGGGCACAGCGTACGCACGGTTCATGAATGCGTGCATGAGGCCGGACAAGATATCACCATTGCCACCAATTTGATGGAGGCGCGCCTGCTGGCGGGGCCTGTCGAGTTGTTGCAAGCCATGCGCGCCAGCGTTGGGCCGGAGCAGGTGTGGCCTACGCGGCAGTTTTTCGAGGCCAAGTGCCAGGAGCAATCGCAGCGTCATCATAAATATAACGATACGGCCTATAACCTCGAGCCCAACGTCAAGGAAGGGCCCGGTGGGCTACGCGACATCCAGATGATCGGCTGGGTTGCCAAACGCCACTTCGGTGCGAATACGCTGCATGATTTGGTGGCGCACCATTTTCTGACCGAGCAGGAATACGACACACTCATCGCCGGACAAGATTTCCTCTGGCAAATCCGTTTTGCGTTGCATATTTTAACCAACCGCCGTGAAGATCGGCTGCTGTTCGACCATCAGCGCGTGCTGGCGGAGCAATTCGGCTATCGGGATGACGGTCGACGGATGGCGGTGGAACAGTTCATGAAACGCTACTACCGAACCATCGGGGAACTTAGCCGCCTCAACGAGATGCTGCTGCAACACTTCCAGGAGGCCATTCTCTATGCTGACCAGTCACACGTAATCAGTTCCCTCAACAAGCGTTTTCAGGCACGCGGCAAGTTTATCGAGGCTACGCACGATAATGTGTTCACACGCTACCCATTCGCCCTGCTGGAAATCTTTTTGCTGCTCGCCGAACACCCTGAACTTAGCGGTGTACGTGCCTCCACGATACGACTGATCCGTGATCATCGTTATTTGATCGACGATAATTTTCGCGCCGACCTGCGCTGCCGCAGTTTATTCATGGCACTGCTACGACAGCCTAACGGTATTACGCACGAATTGCGGCGCATGAACAATTACGGCGTGCTAGGGGCTTATCTGCCGGTGTTCGGCAAGATTGTCGGGCAGCTGCAACACGACCTGTTCCACGTCTATACCGTGGATGAACACACGCTGTTTCTAGTGCGCAATCTGCGCCGCTTTGCGCTGCCCGAATTTGCCGATGAATTTCCATTGTGCAGCGAGGTCTTTCAGCGTTTGCCCAAGGCGGAGATTTTGTATCTGGCGGGTTTATTTCACGACATTGCCAAGGGGCGCGGCGGCGATCACTCTGAGCTCGGCGCTGCGGATGCGCTTAATTTCTGCTTGCATCACGGCCTGAGTCAGCACGATGCACAGCTGGTCAGTTGGCTGGTAAAAAATCATTTAATCATGTCCTCCACGGCCCAGCGCCAGGACATCAGCGACCAAGACGTCATCATCGCCTTTGCCACCTTGGTGCACGATCAAATTCATCTGAATTATCTGTACCTGCTTACTGTGGCCGACATCCGCGCAACCAACACCACACTATGGAATAGCTGGAAGGCCTCGCTACTGGCCGACCTGTATTTATCTACCCTGCGGACCTTGCGACGCGGCCTGGAAAATCCACTGGCCCAAGCCGAGCGTATCCGCGAGAATCAGGCAGGGGCACAGCAATTATTGCAACAGCATTCACTGGATCAAACCGCATTAGCGAATCTCTGGCGCGAGTTGGGCGAGGATTATTTTTTGCGCTATGGCGCAGATGAAATCGCCTGGCATACCCAAGCCATTCTTGCGGCCACGCCCGAGGAGTTACCGCTGATTCTGATTCGCCAAAGCATTCTACATGGCGGCACGGAAGTCTTTATTTGTACGCAGGATAAAGGTTATTTGTTCGCCATCACCACCTCAACCTTGGCGCAGATGGGCCTCACGGTTCTTGACGCGCGCATTATAACGGCCAATAGCGGCTACACGCTCAACACTTATATTATTCTTGAAGATTCAGACCAACCTATCGACAATGCCTATCGCATCGGAGAGATTTCAGCAACGCTTAAACGGCAGCTTGGCGGACCGCAGGCACCAGCTGTACACCTGGCAATTTCCGGTGCAGGCAATCCGGCACACGTATCGCGTCGCACGCGCCGCCAGATCCAACATTTTCCCATTGCCACCCAAGTCAACTTCACGGTGGATGAGCGTAACCAGCGCACCATCCTGGAGGTCATCAGTAATGACCGGCCAGGCCTGTTGTCGGCGGTAGGGCAGGCGTTCATCGACTGCGGTGTACATCTGCAAAATGCCAAGATCGCGACCTTGGGTGCGCGCGCCGAGGATATTTTCCTCATTACTGATGTGAATCACCGGCCAATCACTAATAAAACAGATCAACAGCGGCTCCGCGAAAGTATAATTAATTATTTAGAGAGTCAGCCGTAATTATCAACCATTTATCGGCACCTAGTTTCCGTTGATTGCGCTACAGATTCACCATAGGCATTATGACGTTATGTTTGAATTGATTAATTATAATTATAACGCGTACGCCATCCCCATGGCTGTTACCACGGCGCTTGTTTTGTTTCTGGGATTATGGGTGCTGGTACGCGAGCGCAAATCACCGGACAGTATTTTATTCTTCCTGCTTTCCTTCGTTATCAGCATCTGGTTTTTTGCCTTTACCTGGATGTACTGCGCAACCAATGCGGCTACGGCACTCGCCTGGGCAAAGGCAGCCTATACCGGCATTCCCTTAATCCCGGCGGCGATCTACCACTTTAGTGTTTCCGTGCTGCAGCTTTATCAACGTCGCAAGATTCTGGTATGGCTAAGCTGGGTTCTAGCTATCTTGTTTTCGGTCCTGATTGTGGGAACCGACGCCTTGATCAGCCAGGTTTATCATTACTGGTGGGGTTTCTACCCCAGTTACGGAAAGCTGGGTGTTGCGTACCTGACCTTCTTCTTTGGCATGATTATTTTCGCGCTCGGTGATTACGTAGTCGAATATCGCAAGATCGAACCAGGCACCCAGAAGCTCAGGCTCAAGTGGTTTATGATTGCGTCCGGCATCCTGTTTCTCGGCTCGGTCGATTATCTCGCGAAATTTGGCATCCCTATCTATCCCTTCGGTTACCTACCGGTATTCGTGTCTTTATTGATTGCCGCGGCAACCATCAAGCGCTACCACCTTGCCGACTTGACTCCAGAATTCGCTGCGGGCGAGATTCTTGAAACCATGCAAGGTGCGGTACTCATGGTGGATCTGCACGGTAGCGTGCGCGGTGTCAACCGGGCCGCCTGCGCAACATTCGGGTATCAGGAATCCGAGTTCATCGGCCTGCCCTTGACCACACTGGTCGAAGCTCCGTACGGAGTGGAGCTCGAACCCCGGCAGCTACTGAACGACGGACCGATTAAAGATATCAAGATGCCATGGCGCCTTAACCGTGGTGGGTATATTGATGTAAGTGTTTCCGCCTCGGTGATAACCGATCGCAACGGCTTCCCGGCAGGGGTCGTTTATGTGGTCACCGATATGATCGAATGCAAGCGCGCGGAAGCAGCCATCGCGCGCGAAGAGCGTTATGCACTGGTCATGCAGGGTGCGCGCGATGGCTGGTGGGACTGGAATCTCAAAACCAACGAAATCTTTTTTTCTCCCCGCTGGAAGGCCATGCTCAGCTACGAGGAAAGTGATATTGGAACGCGCCCAGACGATTGGTTCCAACGCATTCATACCGAAGAAGTCGGGCGCGTCAAGGCGGAGATTGCCGCTCATCTTGAAGGCCGCACACCGCATTACGAAAGCGAGCACCGCATGCTGCATAAGGACGGCACCTATCGCTGGATTTTAAGCCGCGGTATCGCCATACGGGACAGCGAAGGCAAGCCGACTCGCTTCGCCGGCTCACAGACCGATGTTACCGAGCGCAAACTCACCGCAGAACAGCTTTCATATCAAGCCTTGTACGACCCAATGACTAATCTGCCCAACCGCACATTGCTCATCGATGTTTTAAGACGTGCTATAGCGCGTAGCCGGCGTGATCCGAATTATTCGTTCTGCGTGGTATTCATGGATCTTGACCGCTTTAAGGTAATCAATGACAGTCTGGGACACCTGGCAGGCGATCAGTTATTGATTAATGTGGCTCGGCGCCTGGAGGCCTGCCTGCGGCCTACCGATACGGCAGCACGCTTTGGCGGAGATGAGTTCACGTTGCTACTGGAGGATATCCCGAATGTTGAGGGGGCGTTAAACCTTGTTAACCGCCTGCAGCAGCAAATTATGCAGCCGTTCAAATTGAGCGGGCAAGAGGTATCCACCACGGCAAGCATCGGCATTGCCATGAGTTCGGCTGCCTATGGTCTGCCCGAGGAAATGCTGCGCGATGCCAACACCGCAATGTACAGTGCCAAATCCTCAGGCAAAGCGAATTGCGAGGTATTCAATGCCAGCATGCATACCAACGCGGCCGGCCGCTGGAATCTGGAGGCGGACTTACGTCGCGCGGTTGAGCGTGAAGAGTTCCTCATTCACTATCAGCCTATCGTGTCGGTTGTCACCGGCAAAATTATCGGCATCGAGGCCTTGGTGCGCTGGCTTCACCCGCAGCGCGGGCTTATGTATCCCAGCGAATTCATTACACTTGCCGAGGAAACAGGCCTGATACGACCCATGGGTTATTGGCTATTGCGCAAGGCCAGCGCTCAAAACCGAATCTGGTATGAAGCCGGGTATACGCTGCGGATGGCAGTGAACGTTTCGGCAGGCCAATTCCAGGACCGTCAATTTCGTCAACACGTCGAAGATGTGTTGATAGAAACCGGCATGCCGGCGCAGTCCCTGGAGCTGGAAATTACCGAGTCCATTGCCATGGAGAATGTCGAATACGGCATGGCTACCCTTGATGCCTTGAATACCATGGGGGTGCACATTTCGATTGACGATTTCGGCACCGGCCATTCGTCCTTGGCTTATCTTAAGCGCTTTACGATCAAAAACCTCAAGCTCGATCAATCATTTTTGAAGGATGTACGCAACGACGGCGACGGCGATAACGGCGCCCTTGCCACGGCCATTATTACCATGGCGCACAGTCTGAAATTGAATGTGATCGCCGAGGGTGTGGAAACACCGGCGCAAGTGAAGTTTCTGCGCGCGCAAGGATGCGACGAGATGCAGGGTTATCTGATAAGCCGGCCGGTCACGGCCGAGGTATTCACGACGCTGTTGCGTGAAGGACAATATCTTCCGCCACTAGCCACACCGTAAAAACTGAAGAGTAACAACGACGGTGAAAATATACTAATCCCGGCAATAAACGATGGCTGTAGTATGCCTAACAAATAAAATTAATCCCCTCTTTGCCCCTGACTATGTACTCTTGAATTTATATTTACTCTCCTCGGGTAGAGCCGAAAAATAAGCGGCGGTTATGATTAACACACCGCCTAGCCACTCATTCACCTGGATTACCTCGTCGCTAAGCAGTTGCGACGACACGGCACCCGCTACTAATTCAAATAATAATATTACCGCTGAGCGGTGTACCGGCATGTGCGTTACTCCGTATTGCACAGCCACGGTCATAATCATGATGCCGAACCCGCCGAGGGCAATAGCGGCGGCAACTATAGGCGGACGTAATTCCGGTAATGGCGACGCACTTAACACAATCCATAATCCCGCCAGCAGCAGCCCGCCCCACCACACCACTATTGTTTTAACCGCGATGGTAATATTCCACGCCTTACGCACCAATACATTGGATAACGCGAACATGAAACCGGAACTTATCGCAAGCCAGTCTGAGCTTTCCAAAGCAAATGTTTCGGAATTTAATGACCTGCTGGGGAGTTGCCAAAGCATGATGAGTGCGCCGCACATTGCGAGGCCCATGGTTGCCCAGGCGCGCGGCGATAAACGCTCGCCCAACATAAACCGCCCCAGTAAAGCCGCCCACAAGGGGGCTAAATAAAACAGCAAGAGCACCCTCATCACATTGCCGTCAATAATGGCGAGGATAAATGCGACGTTGCACCACCCCGCGCTCAGCCCCAGCGCCAACAATAGCCCTGGACGTTTGATAAGCGCACTGCGCTGGCGCCACAGCCAAGGTAAACTAATCACCACTGCGGCCATGTACATAATCAGTGAGGACCACAACCCCGGTATACCGTTCTGCTCAAGTAGACGCATGGGATACCAGAATATTCCCCACAGCGTAGCACCCAGCAATAAACTCACCACCGGCAAAGCTGATGACGAAACCGTAGATGAATGATTGGATGGCATGACGTAACGCTCTATACTATGGCTCAGCTCCGTGCCCACGATAATAAACGTTATTCCCGAATGAATCCTGATTTATCTCCGCTCCAGCCCTACCCGTTTGAAAAGCTGGCGCAGCTCAAGGCAGGCGTCACTCCGCCACCCGATACGCGGCCAATCGTGATGTCGATAGGCGAGCCGAAACACGTTGCGCCGAGTTTTATCGGCGCGGAAATCTGCAACCATCTGCGCGGTCTATCGAGCTATCCGACAACGCGCGGTGTGCCCGCCTTGCGCCAGGCCATCGCGGATTGGCTAACACGACGCTTCAAACTGAAACCCGCAAGCCTCGATATCGAGCGACATATCTTGCCGGTGAACGGCACGCGCGAGGCGCTGTTTGCGTTTGCTCAATGCGTGGTGGATCGTAGCCAAAATGCGCTGGTATTAATGCCCAATCCGTTTTATCAAATCTATGAAGGGGCAGCATTATTGGCGGGAGCCCAACCCTGGTTTTTGAATACGACGAGCGCGACAGATTTTGTTCCGGACTTCGACGCGGTGCCGATCGCCGTGTGGCAACAGTGCCAGTTACTTTACTTATGCTCGCCCGGCAATCCCACCGGCGCCGTGATTGAAGCTGCGACGCTCGAAAAACTTATCGGCCTTGCCGATCGGCACGACTTCATTATCGCCTCCGACGAATGTTACTCGGAAATTTACCTTGACGAAGAGCAGCCGCCCACCGGTCTGCTCGAAGCCGCCGCACGCATGGGCCACGACGATTATCGGCGCTGCGTGGTATTTCACAGCCTGTCGAAGCGCTCCAGCGTGCCGGGCCTACGCTCAGGCTTTGTCGCCGGCGATGCCGCGATCATCGACAAATTCCATCTCTATCGCACCTATCACGGCTGCGCCATGCCGCCGGCCAACCAGGCCGCCAGCATCAAGGCCTGGAGTGATGAGGGTCACGTGCGTGAAAACCGTAAGCTTTACCGGGAAAAATTCGATGCCGTTATTGCCTGCTTGATCAATGTCACGCAGGTTGAGCGTCCAGCAGGTGCATTTTATCTCTGGTTAAAAACCCCGATTGATGACCAGCTCTTCGCGCGCGAGCTCTATGCGCGGCACAACATCACTGTGTTACCGGGTAGTTATTTATCCCGCACGGCACACGGCATCAATCCCGGCAGCGGCCGCGTGCGTATAGCCCTCGTCGCGCCGCTCGAAGAGTGCCTGCAAGCAGCCGCACTCATTCGCCAACTTATCACTACCCTTCAATAATGGAAAAATTATGAATCAACTACAGCAAACTATCGAACAAGCCTTCGAGCAACGCGCACAGATTACTCCGCAAAACGTCGAGGCGCATGTCAAAGCCGCCATCACCGAGGCCATCAATTTGCTCGATAGCGGAACTCTGCGCGTAGCCGAGAAAAAAGACGGCACGTGGATCGTCCATCAGTGGTTGAAGAAAGCCGTCTTGCTATCCTTCCGCATTGAGGACAACCACTTGATCAGGGACGGCTACAGCAATTACTACGACAAGGTCGCACCGAAATACGCGGCCTATAAAGAAGAAGATTTTCGCGCCAGCGGCGTGCGCGTCGTGCCCCCGGCTGCCGCGCGCAAAGGCTGTTATATCGCCCCTGGCGTAGTATTGATGCCGTCCTATGTCAATATTGGTGCCTACGTTGACAGCGGCACGATGGTAGACACCTGGTCAACGGTTGGTTCCTGTGCGCAGATCGGCAAGAACGTACATTTATCCGGCGGCGTGGGCATCGGCGGCGTGCTGGAGCCTGTGCAGGCCAACCCGACCATCATTGAAGACGACTGTTTCATCGGAGCGCGCTCGGAAGTCGTGGAAGGTGTGATCGTGGAACAAGGCTCGGTTATTTCCATGGGTGTGTACATCGGCCAAAGCACCAAAATTCTCAACCGCATGACCGGCGAGATTACCTATGGCCGCATTCCGGCAGGCTCCGTCGTGGTGTCGGGCAGCTTGCCTTCCAAAGACGGCAGCTACAGTCTGTATTGCGCGATCATCGTCAAGCAGGTTGATGAAAAAACACGCGGTAAAGTCGGCATCAATGAACTATTGCGCGACATTTAGGAGAATTCTCGATCATGCACATGCTTTACGGCATCTCCAATTGCGACACCGTAAAGAGGACGCGTGCCTGGCTGGATAAACACGATGTCATTTATCGCTTCCACGATTTTCGCAAACAGGGTTTAGAACAAGGCACATTACAAACTTTCATTAATGCTGCCGGCTGGGAATTATTGCTAAACCGCAGAGGCATGACCTGGCGTAAACTATCGGACACCGACAAGTCCGATCTCAATGAGGGGAAGGCATTAGCCTTGATGCTTGCCCACCCAACCGTTATCAGGCGCCCGGTGCTCATGCTGGACAAGACATGCTTCAAAAAATTCCATGTCGGCTTTCAGGAAGCTGAATATCAAAACCTATTTTCAGCAAAGGAATAACATGTCCGCCACACTCGACCTTGCCATTGATCTGATCTCACGGCCATCACTCACGCCGCACGATGCGGGCTGTCAACAACTCATCGCGTCGCACCTGTCACCACTAGGTTTTACCATTGAGCACTTACGCTTCGGCGAGGTGGATAATTTATGGGCGCGGCGCGGCAAGCAAGGTCCACTGTTTGCATTTGCCGGCCATACCGATGTTGTACCGACCGGCCCGTTGGATCAATGGCACTCCGGCCCGTTCACACCGACCCTGCGCGACGGCTATCTTTACGGACGCGGCGCCGCCGACATGAAGGGTGGCATCGCGGCCATGATTACGGCCGTCGGACGCTTTATCAGCGAGCATCCAGACCATGCAGGCTCCATCGCCTTTCTTATCACGAGCGATGAGGAAGGCCCCAGCATTGACGGCACGGTAAGGGTCGTCGAACATCTGGAGGCGCGCGGCGAAAAAATAGATTGGTGCATCATCGGCGAGCCGACTTGCGTAAAAACTGTAGGCGATACCATTAAGAATGGTCGTCGCGGCTCACTCACAGCCAAGCTCATCGTGCACGGCACACAAGGCCATGTTGCCTATCCGCACCTTGCCGCCAATCCTATTCATCTTTTTTCCGTAGCACTGGCCGAGCTGTGCGCGCAAACGTGGGATCAAGGCAACGAATTCTTCCCGCCGACCACATTCCAGATTTCCAATATGCACGCAGGCACCGGCGCGGACAACGTGATTCCGGGCGATCTTGAGATCGTGTTTAATTTCCGCTTCTCTACCGAGGTCACGCCGGAAACACTTAAAAATCGCGTTGGTAATATATTAGATAAATACAAACTGAAGTACGACCTGAGCTGGCGACTCTCCGGCCACCCGTTCCTAACCCCTGAAGGTAGATTAGTCGAAGCCACGCGCGCTGCGATCAAAAAAGTAATGGCCATCGACACAGAACTGTCGACCTCGGGCGGTACCTCGGACGGCCGCTTCATTGCACCCACTGGAGCCCAGGTTGTCGAATTAGGCGTGGTCAATGCCACTATCCATAAGCTGAATGAATGCGTAAAGGTAACTGAGCTGGATGCCCTTAGCTCAATATATCAAGGCACCCTAGAAAATTTATTACGACAGGATTAATCTGTCGATATATCTATATAAAACAGCCAATCGTAGCTCTCCATTAAAAGGTGTTCACATGAATTCAACTAGCCGTTTTCAAAAACTAGTCGCTGCCGCAAAATCCCGCATCAAGGAAATAACCGTACAGGATTTTGCAGCGCAATCCAGCGGCAAAAATCCGGTATTAATAGATGTGCGCGAAGAAAGCGATTGGAAAGAGGGCCACGCGCAGGGCGCCATTCACCTGAGCCGTGGGGTTATCGAACTAAAGATTGAAGATGAAATTCCCGATATAAATGCCCCCATCGTGTGTTACTGCGGAGGCGGCAGCCGTTCCGCGCTCGTCGCAGATAGTTTGCAGAAGATGGGTTATACCAACGTGATGTCGTTGGCCGGCGGATATAAAGCCTGGAAGGATTCCGGCAGCCCGGTGTCCTACAAGCCGGAATAGTTGCGCATCAGATTTCCCGTCTTTCTGAAAAGGCATGCGACAAGGTGCCGCCATCGACATATTCCAGTTCGCCACCAAATGGCACTCCGTGGGCGATCCGCGTGACCTTCGCGCCCCGCGCATGCAACAGTTCGCTGATGTAATGTGCGGTGGCCTCCCCCTCTACAGTTGGGTTGGTGGCGAGGATAACTTCCTGAGGTTTATCGTCATTGATGCGTTGCAGGAGCAGGTTAATCCCGATGTCATCCGGACCGATACCATCCAGCGGCGAGAGATGGCCCATGAGTACGAAATACAACCCCTTGAAGCCGGTGGCACGTTCGACGGCGAGCACATCGGCAGGCGTTTCGACAATGCACAACAGTGAGCGGTCGCGCGCATCGCTGGCGCATAAACGACATATCTCGGTCTCACTCAAGGTGCGGCACGAACTACAATGTTGGATGCTGTCCACTGCGGAGTTTAAGGCATTGGCGAGCTGGCGCGCGCCATCGCGGTTGCGCTCTAATAAATAGAAGGCCATACGTTGCGCCGACTTAGGACCAACGCCGGGAAGGCAGCGTAGCGCGTCGATCAATTGACCGATAAGAGAGTTATATGCCATCAGCGAATTAAAATGGCATCTTGAAACCGGCAGGCAGACCTATGCCTCCGGTCATGCCGGCGTATTTTTCCTTAGAGGTTTTTTCCACCTGTCGCACAGCATCGTTTACCGCAGCGGCGAGCAGGTCTTCCAGCATTTCCTTATCGTCTTGCATCAAGCTGGGATCAATGCTTACCCGCCGCACATCATGGTTGCCGCTCATTACCACGCTTACCACGCCGCCGCCTGACTGCCCCGTGACCTCGATATTCGCCAATTCCTCGGTCGCCTTCTGCAGATTGGCCTGCATCTGCTGGGCCTGCTTCATGATATTGCCAAGACCACCTTTCATGTACATTTCCTCTTTCGCCAAGAAAAAACAACTAGAACAACCGCCGCTTAAAATTGTTATTCATCCATTAGAGGATATTTCTACCAGAAATTCCCACAAGTGCAGGAGACAGCCAGATTGTTTGAACTCAGTCAGCCGGCTGGATCGAGTCGGGATTGATACTGGCGTTAAAGGTCTCACGCAAATTTTTAATATTGGCATCGTCCATAATGGCCTCGATAGCCGCCTGCTGGCGCTCGTCCTGTTGGCGTATCCTGGTGGATGCAGGTGTCTCCTGCGCAGGTTTATCTATATTAATAACCAGCTTGACCGGAGCCGCGTAATATTGCTGCAAGGCCTGTTCGATACGCTCTTCCACTTTTTTGCTGCGCAAATGCGCATGCGCGCTATCCAGCACGAGCTGCACGCTCGCGCCGGAACGGTGCTTAAATTCACAGTTCACCGCCAACTCGCGTGCAATGGCGGTGAGCTTCAGTGCGTTGACTATCGAAGCCCAATCCTGGGCAGGACTTTCATTAGACTCGGATAAAGAAACGGGAACTTCGGAAGCCCTCAGTGAAACATTGTCCGACATCGCCAGGGTAACAGATGATTTCGAACTGACCTTCGGCGCCGGTGTAAGCGCCGACGCAGCAGCTTTTACATACGGTACAGACACTGCCGTTTTATCATCAGCGGGCCGGAATGCGAGCATGCGCAGCAAGACCATTTCAAAACCGCTGCGCGCATCGGGTATCAACGGTAAATCGCGTCGCCCGATCACACCGATTTGATAAAACAACTGCACGTCCTCGGCCGGTATTTGTTTCGCTAAATTCAGGATGGGCTCAGCATCACCGAGACTATCATCCACCGCTGTCGGCAACACCTGGGCATAGGCAATTCTGTGCAGGGTGGAAATAAGTTCTGCAAGCACACCGCTAAAATCAACGGCCTGTTCGGCCAGTGAGTGTATACACTCAAGGACAGCATGGGCATCGTTCCGCGCCAGTGCCTGCAATAAACTAATGACGTGCTCTTGCGCAATGCTGCCGAGCATTGCCCGTACTTCGGCGTCATTGAGTTTGCCACCGCCATAAGCAATGGCCTGATCAAGCAGGCTCAATGCATCACGCATACTGCCATCGGCGGCGCGTGCAATTGCAGCGCGTGCGGCAGGCTCACTTTCGGTAGCCTCGTGCATAAGAATATGCTCAAGATGTTTGTTGATAAATTCCCAAGGCAAGCGTTTCAGATTAAATTGCAGGCAGCGCGAGAGCACCGTCACCGGAATCTTTTGCGGATCAGTCGTCGCCAAAATAAATTTCACGTGTGGCGGCGGCTCCTCAAGTGTTTTCAACATCGAGTTAAATGCGGGCTTGGAGAGCATGTGCACTTCGTCGATGAGATAGACTTTATAGCGACCGCACGTCGGCGCATATTGAGCGTTATCCAGTACCTCGCGCATATTGTCGATGCCGGTGTGCGAGGCGGCATCAAGCTCTAAAAGATCGACAAACCGCCCCTCGTCAATTTCCCGACACGCGCTGCACTGGCCACAGGGTGTGGAGCTCATTGCTACTTCACAATTCAGGGATTTCGCCAGAATGCGGGCAATCGTCGTCTTGCCCACGCCACGCGTGCCGGTGAATAAAAACGCATGGTGCACGCGGTCATTATCGAGCGCGTTTATCAGTGCGCGCAGCACATGTTCCTGCCCGACCATCTCGCTAAATGTGCGAGGACGCCACTTGCGCGCGAGGACTTGGTAGCTCATAGAAGGGCTGGCAGCGACATACCGCTAAAATAGCAGAACGTGGTTGAAAAAGGGAGCATACGATATCGGCCGTGGCACTAACAACGCACCCTTAAAAACGTGATTTTGATTGATAAGTTTTTGATGCTAAATGAAAAGGTGGCGACCCGTACCAGCCACACCCCGGCACCCGATTGAATTGCTGCCGCTGCTCCCTTCCGGGCCTGACGGGGTTCACAACCGCTCGTTGCGAGGGGACCGGCACAGGCCACCATTGCTTGCTTTCAAATGAAGACATGGTGGCAGATCCACTCGGCACATCCATGTACCTTATCCTGTGGACAGCGCTTGCGCGCTGTCCAAATCGGCTATCCTGCCGATCTGTCAAACCTGCCTTTCGATATCACAGGTTCTAATCCATCCAGGATCTTTATCCAAGGGGGCTGTTGAAGCCCCCTTGGATAAAGATGGCGGAGAGGGCGGGATTCACTCGGTACCTCCATGTACCTCGCCCTACGGGCAGCGCTTACGCGCTGTGCAAATCGGCTATCCTGCCGATTTGTCAAACCTGCCTTTTGATATCGCGGGTTCAAATCCCGAAACATTCGTTGCATCTTTAATAATAGGCGGTGCAAGACCGCCTATTATTAAAGATGGCGGAGAGGGCGGGATTCGAACCCGCGATACGGATTAACGTATACACACTTTCCAGGCGTGCTCCTTAAACCACTCGGACACCTCTCCAGATACCGCATCGAAAAAGCCACACTGGGTGGCGTGTTCGGAACGCGCAAGAGTAAACCAGAAATGGGTCAGGTGCAATCAGCCGCGCTATCATACTGAGTCAGAAACAGCTTTCTGAAACGCAGACTGAACCAGTATCCTTACACGGGAGTGATAAAAAAATAATAGCATAGACATTGTCAGGTAAAGCACAGACAAGGCTTCATTACGCCACCACAGATTTGCTATACTTAAGCACAACCGTAACACCCCGCCGTTTGACTAATCGGAGTTATTACCAGCTTCACATGGTACTGGGATCCTTATACTAAAAGGATCTCAGGGTATTTCCTGTCTATTAAAGATGTTACAAAAAGGCCAAACCACATGCACAATGCTACTACCATCACACAATTTCTGATTGAAGAACAACGTAACGTCAACGCGCGCGCCAGCGGTCACTTTACCTCGCTGCTCAATGATATTGTTACGGCGTGTAAAGTTATTTCCAATGCCGTAAACAAGGGCGCGCTGATCGACGTACTGGGCAGCGCGGGCAGCGAGAATGTCCAGGGCGAAACGCAAAAGAAGCTGGACATTATTACCAACGAGGTCTTCATCAAGTCTAATGAATGGGCGGGCCATCTGGCGGCCATGGGCTCGGAGGAGATGGACGATATCTATCCCATCCCGGCACAGTACCCCAAAGGTAATTATTTACTGGTATTCGATCCGCTCGATGGCTCATCCAATATCGACGTGAACATTTCGGTGGGCACTATCTTTTCCATTTTACGTTGTCCGCAAGGCGTTACCGATGCCACTGCGGAACATTTCCTACAACCCGGCACCAAGCAGGTCTGCGCTGGTTATGCGGTGTATGGCCCCTCCACCATGCTGGTGCTGACCAGTGGCCAAGGTGTGAACGGCTTCACGCTGGACCAGAACATTGGCGAATTCATTCTTACTCATCCCCAGATGAAAGTGCCTGAAGATTGCCACGAGTTCGCCATCAATTCCTCGAATTCACGTTTCTGGGAAGAACCCATCACGCGTTACGTTGACGAATGTCTGGCGGGCGTCGAAGGGCCACGCAAGAAAAACTTCAACATGCGCTGGGTCGCGTCGATGGTTGCCGAGGTACACCGCATCCTCATCCGCGGTGGCGTATTCATGTACCCCAAGGACACCAAAGACCCCGGCAAGGCCGGCAAATTACGCCTGATGTACGAGGCCAATCCTATGTCCTTCATCATAGAGCAGGCCGGCGGAGTCAGCTCTACAGGCCGCGACCGTATTTTGGATATTCAGCCTGACAACCTGCATCAGCGCGTCCCGGTCATTCTGGGCTCTAAAAACGAGGTCAATCGGATTATTGCCTACCATCATATTGGCTGACCGCCCACGCATAAATCCTGGCGCGAATACCGCAGCAATCATGATGCGGTATTCGTCGTCCGTACGTCTTCTTAATTATTTTTGCGATAGTGGGGAGACCGCTTACCCAAGGCATATGAGCTTCGAGCTCACCCTGATATCGCACATGACGAACACTGCAAAGTGCGCTATGCTGGATCCAGAGTAACATTACCTATATCTACGCAAGGTGCGTATGGACCGGGCATGAAGCCCATCGAACGCTTATCAAGGAGACGGTACATGGACTACAAAATTGTAATTTCCCTCATTTATATTATGGCGGGTCTGAGCTTCGCGCCTGCGCTGTCCCTGGCGCAGGAACCACCCGCTGCGCAGGCAAAGGAAATGTCCGACGCTAACAAAAGTTCCGATATCACTTCCTTAACTAAACAGGCCGAGTCGGGAGACGTCGCCGCGCAATTTAATTTAGCTAAACGCTACGACAAAGGCGATGGTGTTGAGCAGGATTTTACAGCTGCGCTGAATTGGTATAAAAAGGCGGCGGCACAGGGCGATACCAAGGCACAGACCAACCTGGGGTTCATGTACGCCGATGGCCGGGGCGTCGAACAAAGTTATGCCGAGGCGGTGAAATGGTATAACAAGGCCGCCGAGCAAGGTGATGTCGTTGCACAAACGAATCTGGCCGCAGTTTACGCTTTGGGCCAGAGCGGTATTGCGAAAGATGTTGCTGCGGCGTTGAAGTGGTATCGCAAGGCCGCAGAGCAAGGCTCAGCCCATGCCCAGAATAAACTCGGACTGATGTATGTAAGGGGCGAAGGTACTGCCAAAGATGAAGCCGAGGCCGTAACGTGGTTCCAGAAATCGGCGGAACAAGGGTTTGCCGAGGGCCAACACGACCTGGGAGTTATGTACGAAGAAGGCAAGGGCGTCAAACAGAACTATGAAGAAGCAGCAAAATGGTATTTGCGCGCGGCCAATCAAGGTTACGGCTATGCGCAGAATAACCTGGGCTGGATGTACGCTACCGGCCGCGGCGTGCCTAAGAACATAGAGGAATCGGTAAAGTGGTTTAAAAAGGCCACGGTTTCCATGAGTCAGCAACGTTAATAACGGTTACATCAATATCACAAGGCTTGACCCTTTTTATAAGGATTCGAGCTTGTCCCAGCGTGCATAGGCTGCCTGCAACTCGGCATTGATTATGTCGAGCTGAGCGGTGGCCTTAATAAAACCTTCCCGGTCGCGCTGGTAAGAATCCGCTTGGGCAAGCACGGCATTCAGACGGGCTTGGGCCTCCTCCAGTTCTTCGATTCTCCCCGGCAGAGATTCCAGTTCGCGTTGTTCTTTATAGCTGACCTTGGCGCGCGTAGCTTGTGGCTTCGCCTGTGGTTTAGCCGGGATACTTGCCTGGACAGGGGTTGTATCAGGTATTCTAGAGGGACGTTGGCGTAGCCAATCTTCGTACCCGCCGACGTATTCAGTGACCCTGCCCTCCCCTTCGAATACCAGCACACTGGTAACTACATTGTCCAGAAATGCCCGGTCATGGCTGACGAGCAGCAACGTGCCCTGATAAGAAATGAGCAATTCTTCAAGCAGCTCTAACGTCTCGATATCCAGATCATTGGTCGGCTCATCCATCACCAGCAGATTGGCGGGCTGCGTGAACAGACGCGCCAGCAATAAACGATTGCACTCACCGCCCGACAGCGATTTTACCGGCGAGCGAGCGCGCTCCGGCGCGAACAAAAAATCGCTGAGATAGGAAATAATATGTTTGGATTTACCATTGATAGTTACCGTATCGCCGCCGTCGGTGATGTTATCGATAACCGAGCGCTCGGGGTCAAGGTGGGCGCGCAACTGATCGAAATAAGCGACCTGAAGTTTGGTGCCGTGACGAACCATGCCTGTATCCGGTTCGATATCGCCCAACAATAATCGCAATAGCGTTGTCTTGCCTGCCCCGTTCGGGCCAATCAAACCGATGCGGTCGCCGCGCTGGATGCGCAGCGATAAATCTTTCACCAGTGGCGTGCCACCATACGATTTAGCAATATTATCGGCCTCAATCACCAGCTTGCCGGAGGCTGGGCCCGCGTCAAGATCAAGCCGCACTTTTCCTCCCTGGCTACGCCGCTTGGCATGTTCTTCCCGCAGCGCATAAAGTGCGCGTACCCTGCCTTCATTGCGCGTGCGCCGCGCCTGAATGCCCTTGCGTATCCACACCTCCTCTTGCGCCAGCCGCTTGTCGAATTTGGCGGCGTGGTCGGCCTCTACGGCGAGGTTTTCCTCTTTTTTGCGCAGGTATTGTTCGTAATCGCCTGGCCATGAAGTCAATTGGCCGCGATCAAGCTCGACGATGCGCGTGGCCAGGTGTTTGAGCAAGGTGCGGTCGTGGGTGATGAACAACAGCCCGCCGTTAAAATTTAGCAGTAATTCCTCGAGCCATTGAATCGCCTCGATATCGAGGTGATTAGTGGGCTCGTCCAACAACAGCAAATCCGGCTCGGAGACCAAGGCCTGCGCCAGTGCCACGCGCCGCTTCCATCCGCCGGACAGTTCATCCAGTAATTTGTCGGCGGGCAGATCGAGACGATCAAGAATAGTTTCCATACGCTGCTGAAAACGCCAGCCGTCCTGCGCCTCAAGCTCGTGTTGTAAATCGTGCATTTTTTCCAGAAGTTTGGCGGCAACCTCATCGGCCAGCTCCCCTCCGAGCAGGACAACGGTATGGTGAAAAGCCGCCAATAATTCACCCAGCGACCCCAGACCTTCCGCTACGGCATCGAACACGGTACGCCCCGCTCCCGAGGGCAGATCCTGCGCAAGATACGCAACCCGCAATCCCGACTGACGTCGCACCACACCATCATCCGGCAGGATCGCACCGCGGATAATTTGCATTAACGTGGATTTGCCCGCACCGTTGCGTCCGATCAGACAGACCCGTTCGCCGGCATCCATGGTCAAATCTGCATTGTCTAATAAGGCATGATGTCCAAAGGCAATAGAGACTTTTTCGAAGCTAATTAATGGCATAAATTGGTTTAAGTTCTTATTTTAAGTAATTGATACTAAATGAAAGTGCACTTAAAAATAAATTGCTATATTTAGGTCGTAAATAACAAAGGGCGCAGGCTGTGCAGGCGCTGCGCCCTTCTGTAAGGCAAAGGTAAAACTACTTAAATCATGGTTTCGGGGTAATCCTGCGGTTATCCTCGCCGCCTATACGCAAGTAGGCATATTCCTCGGGCTCCAGCATCTTGCTGTCATTTTTATCCATGTATTGAAAAACAACCGGCAGGCCCTGCAGCCCCTTGGCTTCTTCCATGTTTATCAGACCATCTTTATCGGTATCCAGCACCTCGAAGGCTGGAGCGGCGGGAACACTGGCGGCAAACAACAATCCTGCCAGCGAGGTTACGGTCAAACTCATCAATAGTGGGATTTTCATAGAACTCCTTCAGGAAGTTGGTGGATATTGAAGCCTGCCGCGCTCCCCGACTTATGACGCGGACCAGCATTTAACTCTATCGTAAGCAGAGACACAAGGTAAGACCGCTCAAATCGGCGAATATTGCACGAGCTGCGTCATTTTCGTTGCGCCGCATGCTTAGCCGTGCTTACCAGCAGCACGCCGCCGAAGATAATTAATATTCCCATGGCTAGGCCCGCGCTCAGTGTTTCGCCGAGCACCCCCAGCCCAATACCAATACCACTGACACTACAGGATTGCCTAGGATAGGTGCCCAGCAAAACTGGCGTCACGGTATGCGGCAACCCGCTATAAACAGCATAGCTCGTAGAGCCGAACACCATCAGATACGGGAGCGCGCCTATACCGTTAAAAGTTCGAACCCCAGACCAGATACACGTAAGTAAGGCCAGGATGATTTTAAAGCGCAGGCTAAGCTTGAGCATGCAGGCAGATATTATTTTTAAATAAACTATATAATCAATAGATTAAACATTTTAATGAATGTTTAACTTTAAACTGATTGACGATGTCCTGTGGGCTTCCAGGCGGGTGCGATGACATTAGGCATAACAGAGCGACCTAACAAACGTGCCGGCGCAACGGTAAATTCACCGTAGCGCCGATTGATTTTATCGACAATGCCATTAAGCACCTCCGCTTTATCCGGCGACGTGAACAGACCCAACTGCAGGCCGTGCGCCTGCGGATCGAGCGCCGTGACCTGCACCTGCGAGACAGGCTCGCCGTGCCAGTTATTTTCCATCATGGCGCGGCACAGCTGATAAATAGCCTTGCCATCGCTGCTGGGTTCGGCCAGGCGCGGCTTATGACCGAGCCATCCGTCCGCCACGCGCAGGCCTATAAAAAAATGCTGCGCCTGCAGTTCATGGCGGCGCAGCCGCGCACCCACCTTTTCGCTCATGTGCAGGAAATAAGTCAGTAACACATCGCGCTCGCGCGTTCCCGGCGGGACGACCTTGCCGTGGCCTAGCGTTTTGGGAGCGGCCACGTCGAGCTGTACCTTGGCGGGATCTTCGCCCCGGCACATTAACCATATATGCCGGCCGAGATTACCCAAACGCTCCGCCAGCACACTGACCGGCAAGCGCCCGACATCACCGCAGGTAACAGCCCCGCGCGCGGCAAGAAATCCGCCTATCCCCGCAGCGATACCCGACAGCGCCGTGGCCGGTTCATGCTCCAAACGCGCCCGAGCCTCACCCGGTGGGATCACAGTAAAACCATTCGGCTTCACCAGGTTCGCGGCAAATTTGGCCATCGCCTTATTGCCGCTTATGCCTATTGAACAGGGCAAACCGCTGGCCGCCTGCACCTTGGCCTGCACCATATGACCCATACGCTCCGGGCTACCGTGCAAGCTCTGGCAATGCGTCAGATCCAGGAAGGCCTCGTCCACGGAAAATACCTCGACGTCCGGGCTGACATCGTGCAAGGCCAACATAATGGCCGTGGAAATAGCGGCATACACCTGGGGGCGCGCCGGGCGCTGCACAATGCCCGGACATAGCAACCGCGCCTCGCGCAGGTGCATGCCGGTATGCACGCCAAACGCGCGCGCCTCATACGAACAGGTAATGATCGTCGTACCCTGCTCGCCATTGGTCACCGCCACCGGGCGGCCGCGCAACTCAGGGAAATCGCGTTGCTCGACCGAGGCAAAAAAGGCATTCATGTCGACATGCAGGATGGCAGATGGCCAAATAGGGAGGCAAATCTTGGCAGGCTTAACCGGCAAGGTATCGTCCTGCGTAACACTTTTTTCCAAGATACTCATCAACTCGTCCTGGCAAAACGATGGTGGTGGTGCGCGTTCACACAGTTTTGCGCTAGCGCGGCGGGGTAATCTTGATTGTCAGCTTAACCCGGCCTAGCAAACTGTAGGCGTCGTTACGGACCATTATGGAACCCATTGGATTGCCCTGTAAAGTCAGACTCGTCGTTCCTTTAATACGAACGGAACACGGCTGCCGGTGTCTCATGAAAATGAAGTTTATCCGCTTCTTTTTGGGCAAAAACTTATGATCTGCCCCTACAATTGCCAGCCCTGCTCGCGCCCCCTATGTTATGCCGAGGGCTGTAAGATCATGGGTGAATTTCCGCTGACGCCGTGCGAACCCTGCGGGGAATTGCATATCGTCTTTGTATACCCGCCAACCTGCCGGGAATGCCACGATAAGGCGGCGCTCGTTGAACAGGGTACGGCCGTAAAATAACAGACGCATTAAGCAGGGAGGCAGCATGGCACGCGAGATATGGAAGGGGGCAATCAGCTTTGGGCTGGTGAATATTCCCGTCAACTTGTATTCCGGGGAGAAACCTAATGAATTAAAATTCAGCCTGCTGGATCGCCGCAACATGGCGCCTGTGGGTTATAAGCGTTTTAATAAAGAAACCGGCAAGGAGGTACCCTGGGAAGAAATCGTAAAGGGCTACGAGTACGAGAAGGATCAATACGTGGTATTAAGCGATGAAGATTTCCGTCACGCCAACGTCAAGGCAACCCAGACCGTGGATATCATCGCCTTCATCCAGGCGAGCGAGATTGATCCCATCTATTTCGAAAAACCCTACTACCTCACACCGGGCAAGAAGGGTGAAAAAGGCTATGCCTTATTACGCGAGGTGCTGCGCCAAACCGGCAAAATCGGCATAGCCTCACTGGTGATCCATACGCGTCAGCATGTCGCGGCCATCATCCCGCATGGAAATATATTGCTGCTGGAATTGTTACGTTTCGCCAATGAATTGCGTGATCCCGAGGAATATGACGTGCCGGAGGCTGATCTTTCCGCCATCGGGGTAACGAAGAAAGAACTCGCCATGGCCGAGCAGCTGGTCGAGGGCATGAGCGATAAGTGGGATCCCAAGTCGTATCACGACGATTACCGCGACGACCTCCTGGCCCTGGTAGAAAAAAAGATCAAGGCGGGCCAATCGCAGACGATTACCGAACCGGATGCGGATGAACAAGCGCCGCGTTCTGATAATGTCATTGATCTCATGAAATTATTAAAGCGTAGCGTGGAAGCGACCGGGAAGGCGGCACCCGCCAAAAGTCCCTCACCCCGAAAAACAGGTCCGCACACGAAGGCAAAGGCGCCCGTTAAAAAACGCGCACGGTCTGGTACATAGTTAGGGATTGAGACTTACGGGAAAGATAATTTCCGCGCGATTCCCACGCCACCGGAAAATTTAAAAAAATGATGCGCCTCTTTTTTTACAGATTGGCAGCTTAGCACTTAGGCTACTACGTGATCGACCCTTATATCCGTATGCTTTGACGTCTCGATATTACCCGCCTATAGTGAATAAGTAGAGACTTGATTTAATTACCACCTCACCCCGCCGGATGTATTAGGCGAAGCGAATTCTTTCGCTGTAGTTACTTAGCGACACCTGCATGCTCAATGCGAAAGGTTCCAGGATTGATCCGCACATGAAAGCCGCGCCTGATTATAGGCCCATCCGTCCAAGCCGCTGGTTGCAACACCCGGCGCTCAAAATTGCGGCGCTTTACGCGCTGTTTGGCGGCTTGTGGATCGTATTCTCCGATGCAATCTTGCTATGGATGCTACGTGGCATAGCCGACCCACAAATCATCACCCGCTTGCAAACAATCAAAGGTTGGTTTTTTATCGCCGCCACCGCTTGGCTACTGTACCTGCTTATACAGCGCAGTATGAAGGCGATTCAACATTCCGAGAAGGCAGTACGGCAAAGCGAGGAGTGGCTCCAGGCCATCTTGGATAATACCACTGCGGTCATTTATGCCAAGGATACGCAAGGGCGTTTCCTGCTGGTGAATCATCAGCTTGAAACTCTTTTTCACAGAGATAAAAGCACCATCCTCGGCAAGACTGACCATGAAATTTTACCTCAAGAAATCGCCGATAATTTTCGCAGCAACGATCTACAGGTATTGCAGTCGAAGTCTGCACAGGAATACGAGGAGGTTTCCCTGCAAGACAATGAAATTCATACCTATATCTCCCTGAAGTTCCCCTTACTAGATTCTGAAGGAGAGCCTTACGCAGTCTGTGGTATCTCCACCGATATTACCAAGCTGAAAAAGGCCGAGCTTGCTCACCAAGAGGTAAATCAACACATTGCCGATATACTGGCCGGCATCACCGATGCATTCGTTGCACTGGATAAAAACTGGCGCTATACGTATGTAAATGAAAAGGCCGGGCAGCTGCTGGGAAGGCTCCCTGAATATCTTATTGGTAAAAATATCTGGGAAGAGTTTCCAGAAGGAATCGGACAGCCCTTTTACCATGTTTACCACAAGGCCATCGAGGAGCAGATTCCCATCCAATTCGAGGATTATTACGTCCCTTGGGAACGCTGGTTTGATAACCGTGTTTACCCCACCAAGGACGGCATTTCAATCTTCTTTAACGATATCAGCGATCGCAAACAGGTGGAAATAAAGCTACAGGAGAGTGAGGAAAAATTTCATAACTTAGCCGAGACAACCTCCGCCGGAATATTTATTTATCAAAATGACCGGTTAGTGTATGTCAATTCGGCAGGTGAAAAATTGAGCGGTTACAGCCGTGAGGAACTGCTTACCCAGAAATTCGGGGACATTGCGCATCCTGAGTTCAGAGAATCCGTTATAGAGCGGGGCCTGGCACATCAGCAAGTCAAGGCTGGGTCAGCCAACTATGAATGTAAGATGATCGCCAAGGATGGTCAAGAAAAGTGGATGGACTTAACCATGGGCACGGTAGTCATTGGCGGTCAAAATGCCGGGCTGTGCACAGTCTATGATATTACCGAACATAAACACGCGGAGGCTGAGATACTGCGTTTAAACGCCGAACTTGAGCAGCGCGTGATCGAACGCACCGCCCAGCTTGCCTATGCCAACAAAGAACTCGAGGCGTTTTCTTATTCGATCTCGCATGACTTGCGTGCCCCGCTGCGCGCCATCAGCGGATTCTCTCAAATTATCTGCCGACGGCACAGCGACAATTTAAACGAAGAAGGCCGTCATTACATGGACAACATTGTGCAGGCCAGCGCCTACATGGCGCGGCTTATTGATGACCTCTTGAACTACGCGCGTTTGGGACGCAAGGCGCTTAACATTCAGCCAGTGGAGTTGTCCGGCCTGCTGACACAGATCAAGCAGAACTTGGCCAGCCAGATTGCTGAAACCGGGGCTGAGTTAATTATCGAGCCTGATTTACCTACCGTGCCCGGCGACTGGAGTTTATTAAGTCAAATTTTTGGCAATCTGATCAATAATGCCCTGGTATATCATAAACTCGGCGTACCGCCTCGAATCCGTGTGAGTTGCCGGACAGAGCCCCGACACTTCATTTTGAGTGTTGCGGATAACGGGATTGGCATTTCTCCCGAACACCATCAGAAAATATTTAACGTATTTCAGCGCCTGCATACGGATGAGTCCTATCCTGGCACCGGTATAGGCTTGGCGTTGGTCAGGAAATCGGCGGAGATGTTGCAGGCAAAGGTACGCTTGGAATCTCAGCCCAATAGGGGCAGTACATTCTATATCGATCTGCCCATATTGCCTCTATCATTCAAATGATGTGTTGCAGCCCGATGAAAGTCGGTTGATGATATAGACACATAAGTCGACTCACCCTGTATTGCATAAGGGGCTTTGGCATGACCCGGTCAGCGCATATTCTCCTGGTAGAAGATAACCGCATGGACGTGGAACTGACGCTTGACGCCTTCCGCGAAGTACGCTTGCAAAATACTGTATACGTCAGCTCCACCGGCACAGCGGCTCTTGACTATCTATTTGGCCGCGCTGAATACTTTGATCGTAGTGCCTTTCCATTACCCGATATTATCTTGCTTGATCTCAAGCTTCCCGGTGTGAACGGCCACGAAGTATTACGCCAGATCAAGTCAGAGCCTGGGCTCAAACGTCTGCCGGTGATCATCTTAACCTCCTCGAAAGAAGAGGGTGACCTCACGCTGAGCTACGATTATGGCGCCAACAGCTATCTGGTCAAGCCTATTTCTTTTGAAGGTTTTCTGAACGTGGTGAGACAGATTGATGACTACTGGATTTCACTCAATATCGGGCCGTCGGAGGGATAGCCTTGAACAAACCAATTCGTGTCCTTTACGTGGATGACTCACCACTCGATCGCGCCCTGGTGCATGATGCCTTGATGTTGGAACACACCGAATTTAGTCTCACCGTGGCGACCTCGTGTGCTGAATTTGAGGTATGTTTATCTTCAGGCGATTACGATTTAATACTAAGTGACTGCAATATCCTCGGCTACGAAGGCCTGCAAGTGCTCGATACGGTTAGGGCGATTGCCGCACATATACCGGTAGTGATTGTCACCGGCACCGGCTCGGAAGAGATAGCCGTGGAGTGCATGAAGCGCGGCGCGGCTGATTACGTCATCAAGAGCCCCCGGCACATACAGCGTCTGCCGCTTACCATTCACGCAGTGCTTGAGCGAAAGCGCCTGCAAGATGAGCATAAATTCACCTATCACGCCCTACAGGCCAGCGAGCAACGCTTCCGCTCGCTTATCGAGAATAGTTCGGATGCCATCGCGCTATTCACTACCGATGGTACCGTTTTATACGCCAGCCCGGCCACCACGCGAATTTTAGGGTATGAACTGAGCGAATTCGTTGGCCGTAGCGTCTTTGATTTCGTTCATCCGGATGACCACGAAATGGTAATGAGCCGCCTGCACGAGGTAGTGCAGAAGCCGGACGCTATGATTAAGGTCAGCGCTTACTTCAGGCATAAAGACGACTCCTGGCGCTTTCTGGAGGGCATTTTTAATAATTTGCTGGATGATCCCAGTGTAGGGGCGATTGTCAATAACTATAGAGACCTCACTGATGCCAGGCACTACCAGGAACAACTGGAGTACCAAGCCAATCATGACACGCTCACAGGGTTATCCAACCGTAATTTATTGCACGATCGGCTCAGCCAGGCCATCGTTTACGCACAGCGCTACCAACGTCTGGTCGTCGTGGCATTTATTGATCTGGATAATTTTAAAATTATCAATGACAGTCTCGGTCACAACGTAGGCGATCAATTGCTGAAAATGGTTGCCGCCCGATTAACGGAGAGCATGCGTAAAGGCGATACCGTTGCGCGTCATGGTGGCGATGAATTTGTTTTAATCCTGAATGATCAGGAGAGCATGGAAACCATCACTTATGTGATGCGCAAGATTCTCGATATTGTCTCTTTACTGTTTCTTGTTGAGGGAAGAGAAATCTATATTACCTGCAGTATCGGTTTTAGCATTTATCCACAAGACGGCAAGGATGCGGAGACACTGTTAAAAAATGCCGATGCCGCCATGTATCGTGCGAAGGAAAACGGACGCGATAATTTCCAATTCTTTACGGCCGAGATGAACACCAAAGTCAATGAACGCTTAATGTTGGAAGGAACCCTACGCCAGGCTTTAGAGCACAATGAATTTTTTCTGAACTACCAGCCGCTGGTCGATCTGCGCTCGGGCCGCATTATCGGCGTGGAGGCACTGATAAGATGGCGGCACCCTCAGCTCGGCATAGTTTCACCGGCCCAGTTTATACCGCTGGCGGAGGAAACCGGCTTGATTGTCGCTATTGGCGCGTGGGTACTGAAAAATGCCTGCACACAGAACAAGGCCTGGCAAGAGGCCGGTTTTGATCCTATCAACGTCGCCGTTAATTTATCGGCACGTCAATTCAGGCAAAAAGACTTAGTAGAATCGATAGCTCAAATATTGCACGACACTCGCCTGGAAGCGTGTTACCTGGATCTGGAATTAACTGAAAGCATGGTCATGCACAACGCTGAAGAGGTGATTAGTACATTACAGGAATTAAAGTCCATGGGAGTCGGACTCTCGATCGATGATTTCGGGACCGGTTATTCCAGCCTGAGTTATTTAAAGCGCCTTCCTGTTGGCCGGCTCAAGATAGACCAATCCTTTGTGCGCGATATTACTGAAGACCCTGACGATGCAGTGATTGCACAGGCAGTCATATCGCTCGCCCATAGCTTGAATCTTAAGGTGATTGCCGAGGGTGTGGAGACAGCGGAGCAATTAGATTTTCTGCGCGCACATCATTGTGATGAAATGCAGGGTTATTATTTTAGCCGTCCTGTATCGGCGGAGCTGTTTGCTGAGCTACTGAGTAATAAAAAAACCTTGCAGCGGTTTAACTATAACTAAAAGGTGAGGGGCTACCTCATCATGATAATGGTTGGGCTTATGAAATTATCCATGCGCAACGTGAAAAAATAGCAGGGTCACAAACCTGACGCATCTGGGTAGTGCAACACAAGCACGATTTCGGAGTCAGATCTAGTATTGGCCAGGGAGTGCAAGACAGTCAACCCGTTATGGGACTCGAGACCTACAGAAAAAAGCGTAATTTTCGCGCGACACCGGAGCCGGCTGGCAAGGAAAAAAGGCAGGCCTCTGGACACTTATTCGTCATTCAAAAACATGCCGCGCGTAAATTGCACTACGATTTCCGGCTGGAACTCGACGGCACGCTCAAGAGCTGGGCCGTGCCCAAGGGTCCAAGCCTTGATCCGGGTCAAAAACGCCTTGCTGTGCATGTGGAAGATCATCCCCTCGAGTACGCGGATTTTGAAGGCATCATTCCTCCCCATCAATACGGCTCCGGCACCGTCATGGTATGGGACCAGGGCACTTGGGAGGCTATCGGCGATGCCCAGGAAGGCTATGCGAAAGGCCGGCTCAAATTCCGCCTGGCCGGAAAAAAACTGCACGGCACCTGGATGCTCGCGCGCATGGGCGGCAAGGCCAACGCCGATGAAGACAATTGGCTGCTGATAAAGGAA
>JBDSMM010000092.1:0-7212 GCA_039915825.1 Gammaproteobacteria bacterium
GCGTTCCTACTCTGTAATGGGCCGCAATACCGAGGCAAGTGATGCCTATGCCAAGGCCTTGCCGCTGCTCCCCGATGACGCGCAATTGCTGGCGGATTACGCAGAGGCGCTGGCCCTGAGCGATAGCAATCAAAAGCTTGCCGGTAAACCCACGGAGCTATTTGAGAAGGCCTTGAAGCTGGACCCTGACAATCCCAAGGGTCTTTACCTGGCGGGCATGGCTGCATTTCAGAAAGAGGATTACCGCGCCGCGAGCGAGTATTGGAAGCGCCTTACGCAATCCATGCCAGCCGACTCTGAAGATACGCGCGCGATCAAGGAAAACATCGCCGAGGCCGAGGCCCGCGCCGCCGCAGACGCAGACGGTAGCGTAACCCGCTAGCTATAAGCACGGGCCTACGTTATAGGTCGGCTAAGCGCGCAGCACGGAACCGGCAAAACCCGGAATCTTTCCATTTCCTTCGCGGGGTCCGGCGAGCGTAACCTGGATAGAACGCAGTGCAATCCAGGCCCGTGTTCCCCGGATTTTGTTGCACTTCAACCAGGCTACGCTTGCTGCCGGAATTCCTGAAGCCATTAATTTAATTTTGCAACAGTCTCTTAGGCAGGATTTCCCTAGCGTGTTAAAATACCACTCATTTTGCCGGGATCGGGAGTAATTTGTGAGCGCCTACGCAACAGAGCATGAGCAGCTTGAAGACCTGAAGAAGTGGTGGAAGGAGAATTGGAAGCCGCTTATTGCGGGCGCGGTGATTGGCCTGAGCCTGATCTTTGCCTACTGGGCATGGCGCAATCACACACATACACAGGCCGAAGCGGCCTCAGCGGAATACCAGTTGCTTATCGGCGACGTGGAGAAGGGCGACACACCTGCCGGGATGGCGCGTGCGGCGCGCATCCGTAACCAGTATGCCGATACGACGTACGCGGTATTCGCTGCCATGGCCATGGCAAAACTGGCGCTGGACAAGGGCGATACGAAGGGCGCGCGTGAGCATCTTGAGTGGGCCATGAACAATGCCGGGCATGAAAACCTTAAGCATATAGCCAGACTGCGCCTCGCGCGCGTACTGCTCGACGCGGGAGACGCCAAGGCCGCGCTCAAGCTGGTTTCGGCGTCGAAGCCGGGTAGCTTTTTATCGGCCTATGAAGAAGTGAAGGGCGATATTTATGTAACGATGGCTCAGGTCAGTGAGGCGAGCGCAGCCTATCGGCGCGCATTGAAGGCGTTGGGTGAGAAAGCAAACCCCGAAAAAAAAGCCCTTATACAAATGAAGCTTGATGATCTGGGCAGTCCTCGCGCGCAGGAGAAAGCGGCATGAGATTGACACTGAGATGTGCCGTAGTACTCGTCAGCCTGGTGATCGGCGGTTGCGGAACGGTAGGGAATTTTCTGGCCGGCAAGGATAATTCAGCGCCGCCGGCAGCACTGACTAAGCTCGAATCGACTGTGGCGGTACAGACATTGTGGTCTAAGGACGTAGGCAGCGGTAGCGAAGAGAAATACATAAAATTGCCGCCGGTGGTCGCAGGCGATAAGGTGTTCACGGCCGATCGCAAAGGGCGCGTCAGTGCTTACGGCACAGCCAGCGGTCAACTTTTATGGGAGACACAAACCAAGGCTCCCATCTCTGGTGGGCCGGGAAGCGGGGATGGTCTGGTGCTGGTCGGCACCAGCGAAGGCGAAGTGATTGCCTTGAATGCGGGCACGGGTGAAATTGCCTGGCGCTCACAGGTCTCCAGTGAAATATTGGCACCGCCGCATGCCACACAAGGTGTGGTCGTGGCGCGCACCATCGACGGCAAATTGTTTGGCCTCGATGCCAAGCAAGGCACGCGTATTTGGGTGTACGAGCAATCCGTGCCGGCATTAACTTTGCGCGGCACCAGCGCCCCGTTACTGGTGGGCGACAGAGTGATCGCGGGGTTTGCCAACAGCAAACTAGCTGCCATCACGCTCAACGAAGGAAAATTACTCTGGGAAGCGAGCGTGGCAGAGCCGCGTGGTCGCACTGAGCTGGAACGCTTGGTGGATATCAGCGGCGAAATGCAGGTAGCGGACGGTACAATATATGTTGCCAGTTTTCAGGGTCGCGTTGCCGCCGTGGATATTGAGTCGGGCCGTGCGCGGTGGGCTCGCAATATGTCCTCGAATGCCGGTATTGGTGTGGGCGCAGGCAATCTGTACGTCACTGATGATCAGAGCCATGTGTGGGCCCTGGATCGTCGCGACGGTGGAACCTTATGGAAGCAAACCAAATTGCAGGCCCGCTCGGCAACTGCGCCGGCTGTTATTGGAAACTATGTAGTGGTAGGCGACTTCGAAGGTTACCTGCACTGGATGTCACAAGAGGATGGCAGTTTTGTGGCGCGCATCCGCATTGATGACGATGGCATTATCGCCGCGCCCGTGGTGGTAGAAGACACTCTCTATGTGAGCGGCAAGGGCGGTGTGCTTGCTGCACTGCGAGCCGGAAAGTAACACGTTGCAGGCGACAAGTTGCAAGAAAAAACCGGTGTAGTCCTGGTTTATTTTCTTGCATTTAATACTTATAACTTGCCACTACCTTTATGAACCCCGTTATCACACTTGTCGGCCGTCCCAATGTCGGTAAGTCCACCCTCTTTAATCGGCTGACGCGCTCGCGCGAGGCGCTGGTCGCGGATCAGCCCGGACTCACACGCGACCGTCAATACGGTGCCGGTAAAACCGGTGGCAAGCCCTACCTCGTGGTGGACACGGGTGGTCTGGGCGGAGAGCAGGAAGGTCTCGAGGGCTTGGTTGCGGAGCAGTCGTTACTCGCCGTACGCGAGGCGGATATCGTGCTGTTTATAGTGGATGGACGTGACGGAGTTACGGCTGCTGATCAAACCATCGCCTCGCAGTTACGCCGTTTTGGCAAGACGCTGTTTCTGGTCGTCAATAAAATGGAAGGGCGGGACAGGGTGCAGGACAGCGCCGAATTTCACAGCCTGGGTCTGGGTTCACCGTATGCGATTTCCTCGGCGCATGGCGAAGGTGTGCCGCAATTGATGGAGGCGGTGTTGGCCACCTTGCCCCAGCCGGTTGAAGACGAGCCTGTTGATGCGGATGAACAAGGCATCAAGATTGCCATCGCCGGCCGCCCGAACGTCGGTAAGTCCACACTGGTCAATCGCATGCTCGGCGAGGAGCGTGTCTTGGCCTTCGATCAGCCTGGCACGACGCGCGATAGTATTTATATTCCATTCGAGCGCAAAAACAAGCGCTACACTTTGATCGACACCGCCGGCGTGCGTCGTCGCGCCCGTGTTACCGAGGTGATAGAAAAATTCAGCATTATTAAAACGCTACAAGCCGTTGAAGATGCGCATGTCGTGATTCAGGTGCTAGATGCGCAGCAGGGTGTTACCGATCAGGATGCTGGCCTGCTAGGCTTTACTATAGAAGCGGGCAGGGCGCTGGTGATTGCCGTCAATAAATGGGATGGCCTGGATCTGGAGGAGCGCAGCCGCGTCAAACGTGAGCTGGAACGCAAACTTCCATTTTTAGATTTCGCCAAGATTCATTTTATCTCGGCCCTGCGCGGAACCGGTGTCAACGACCTGTTCGGTTCGGTGGACAAGGCGTATGCCTCGGCCAGTAAAAAGCTTTCCACACCTCAACTAACCCGTATCCTCGAAGAGGCGGTTAATACCCACCAGCCGCCGTTGGTGCACGGCCGCCGCATCAAGTTGCGCTATGCGCATCAAGGTGGACATAACCCACCGTTGATTATTATCCACGGCAATCAAACCAAGGACGTGCCAGACTCTTATAAGCGCTATCTGTCCAACCATTTTCGGGACGCGCTGGATCTGGTGGGGACGCCGGTGCGCGTGGAGTTTAAGAGTGGAGATAATCCGTATAAGGACCACAAGAATGTTCTTACGGAACACCAAGTGGCAAAACGCAGGCGCCTGATCAGGAACGTTAAAAAACGGTAACTTAAGGATGTAATGAGCCTTTCACCAAGCTCAGGTCTTGTTTGAGTGGCGTGTAATTGCGCAATAATGCTGAATCAGGGTTGCAGTTTTGGTTCAGAGACTGGCGGCCCGGCGTCGAAATCTGAGTCTTCTATGGGATCGTTAAAGAAATCCTGTTGCGGTGGATTACCATCGTAAATCAAGTTAAGCCGACGTTGGCGGTAAGCCTCGCGGGTGAAGATGTACGGGTCAAATGCCGCTTGATCGAGAATGCGCCCAGCAGAGAGCAGATTCGAGCGTTCGTCGACAGCGTTAAGACTACGGGCGACGTTGCGCCCTGCGGTATCCTGATAATAACTAATAATGTTAGCTTGATAATCGAGTATTGAGCCTACTCCATCGCGCGGGTTGCTGGGGCCTAGCAGTGGTAACACCAGATAGGGACCTTCTCCAATACCCCACATGGCGAATGTCTGACCAAAGTCTTCTTTATGTGCAGGCAGTTCCCAGCGGGTTGCGACATCAAAGATTCCTGCCACCCCAAAAATTGTGTTAGTTACGAAGCGGCTGATGTCGGCCATCCCCTGTGAAAACTTTCCTTGTAGCACATCATTGATAACCACGGTGGGATAGGCAAGATTGCTGAAGAAGTTGGAGACACCCGTTCTTACCGGTTGAGGGATATTGTTTTTGTAGCTGATGGCAACGGGTTTCAATATATGCCTGTCAACGCCCTCATTAAAGCTAAAGATCGACCGGTTAAATCCTTCGAACGGGTCGTGTTGGTCGTCACCGTCTTGAGCCGTTTGTAGTGAAGTACACCCGGATAGAGCGATCATGGCACCCAACAACGCTGTTAGGGTTGCCATAGTAATAAAGTTGATATATTTCATTAAGATACCGTGCAAAATTAATGTTATTTATTATAAATTCTTTTGCAAAATTATTTTCATTTTCGCACTCTAATTATTCTTGAAGTATACGCCTGGCAATTAACAATGGATGCGGCGAACTACCAATATGGAATAAGAAATCTTTATAGACAATACAACAACTATGCCACTATCTTTTCAAAAACAGCTTGGGATCGACTTGGGTTCGATTCAAGCCGACGCCCCAATGTAAATGAGGCCCGGTAGCACGGCCGCTCATGCCCACCTTCCCAATGAGCATGCCCCGTTGCAACTGCTCGCCAGTCTTTACATCTATACGACTAAGATGGCAATACAGGGTAATCAGACCTTGGCCATGATCTACGAATACGGTATTACCGTTGAAGAAATATTCCCCGGTACCAATCACCTTGCCCGGAGCGGGCGCATAAACTGGGGTGCCCACCGGTGCCGCGATATCCATGCCGCTATGGGGCTTGCGTGGCAAACCATTAAAAAACCGTGTAAAGCCGAAGCTGTTACTCGGTTGTCCGGCAACCGGCAACGTGAAGTTTGCGGGTATATCAGTTTGATCTGTCCAATGAGCCAAGGTTTGCTTGATTTCTTTAGTTTCGCTGGCTATGCGGGCAAGATCCTCTGCGGTGGGCTCAACCTTGCGTTTATCTTTTATGGTCAAATGCTGGGTGGCATATTGCTTGTCATACACCTTAAAACCCAACTGATAAATCGTGTTGTCCGGCCGTTGAACCTTTAACACATGATCCCCCGGTTCGCTACCCAAGGGAATTCCTACCACTGCTTGCCATTGGCGATTGATATGAACCACCATCACGCGTCGATCATTGTAAAACGCCTGGGGCGGCCCAGCTTCAGCCAAGCTTGGGCTTCCATCGCCATCGTTTAATACAGGGTTCAATGCCAGAATTGCAATGCCACCGGGTACGGGGTCTGCGTCGGGTAGATCGAGCGCATAAACGTTTATTGAAAATAATAATAAAACAATAGCTTGTATACTATTCATAATCTACCTTATCAACTATACATAGGAGCGTTCCGTGCGCTAATCGTGCCTCGACCATGTCACCCGCACTTACATCGCGGGTTGAACGCAGCACGGTTCGATCCGGTAGCCGATGGACGATAGCGTACCCTCGACCAAGCGTTGCAAGCGGACTGACGGCATCCAGGGCGCGGGCCAGAGATTCCAGCGTGCCGCGAGCTTTAAGTAAATTAAAGTTGAAAACGCTGTGCAAGCGGTGTTGAAGATTTGCATGGCTAATGCTCAGTTGTTTGAGCTTGTGTAGGGGCGTCTGATTCTGCAGCCTGCCCTGAACTTCGGCCAAGCGGTATTTAGCGTACCGATAAGTCGAGCGTTGTGCTTGGCGTAAGCGCTGTTCCAAATCGTCGAGGCGCTGTGCTTGGCTAAGCAGGCGCTGGCCGGGGTGTTGAAGGCGCCGTTGCAGCCAGTGGAAGGTCTGGCGTTTTTGGGCCAGCACAGTTTGCAGGGTTAACGCCAGCCGTCCTTGCAGACGACCCACTACCTTTAGCCAGTCTAATCGATCCGGGCTAAGGAGTTCGGCAGCGGCGCTAGGGGTGGCGGCGCGGTGATCCGCTACCAAGTCGGCAATAGTAAAGTCAATCTCATGGCCGATGCCGGAGACAATGGGCACTGAACATGCGTAAATGGCCCGTACTACAACCTCTTCGTTGAACGCCCACAAATCTTCCAGCGAGCCACCACCGCGGCTGACGATGAGCACATCGCAGTCAGCTCGTGCATCCGCCATCTGAATCGCACGTGCGATCTTGTCTGCAGCGCCCTGGCCCTGCACCGGCACCGGATAAAGCAGCACCGGAATGGCAGGAAAGCGGCGCCGCAGGCAGCAAAGGATATCGCGCAACGCGGCGCCGGTGGGCGAAGTAATCACGCCGATCTTGCGCGGCAGTGTGGGTAAGGGTTTTTTGTGCGCCGCATCGAACAGTCCTTCGACTGCCAGGCGCTGCTTGAGCAGGTCGAAGGCACGGCGTAACGCGCCATCGCCGGCCTCTTCCATATGCTCGCCAATCAGTTGAAACTCGCCGCGGCCCTCGTACAGGCTGACGCGCGCGCGCAGCAAGACCTGCATGCCGTCCTGAGGCGTAAAGCCGAGCAGCCTGTTGCGCACACGGAACATGGCGCAGCGCACGTGGGCCTGCTTGTCCTTGAGCGAAAAATACCAGTGCCCAGAGGACGGCCGCGCGAGGTTCGACAGTTCGCCCTCCACCCAGATGAGCGCAAAATTCTCTTCGAGCAGGCCGCGCGCCTCGGCGTTCAGGCGCGAGACGCTGTACACCTGACGGAGCAAAAAGACTTCAAGGTTTTCGCTGGCTGGGT
>JBDSMM010000104.1:0-2718 GCA_039915825.1 Gammaproteobacteria bacterium
CTCACGAGCCAGCTTCGAACCTACTGACTGGAAACTGCCAGCACGGCCTTTGGGTTCGTTCTCGCGATTGCCAAGAGTGTTCGTGCTGCGCCACTTGGTTGTTTTCGACCCTGTTCCCACCCTTGAAGCGTGCGCACCGAAACGCCAAGCAGCGCGGCGAATTGTGACTGAGACAGTCCAGTTTTGTTCCGTGCTTCAATTGCCGGCGAGACCGCGACCACGCGACCTTTACCTGCCTTTAATTCACGGATGGATTGAAGGATCTCTGCGCTGATGTCGCGGGTCGCCTCAAAGGCTTCAACTTCGGCGGCAGTGAGTCGTTTAGATTTCGAGGGCACGACGAATCTCCTTAAGTTTTGCCGCAGGAATATTTCCCGTATTTCCTTTGGCGAATAGTGTCACGAGCATTACCTCACCTTGTTCCGTTCGCGTGAAGTAGATCACTCTGACACCGCCAGACTTTCCGGAACCGGGTCTGCTCCATCGAACTTTGCGCAAGCCGCCTGATTCTCGGATGACTGCTCCGCCGGCCGGCTCCGCAGCGATGTATGCCGCAAACTCACCACGTTCTTCCTCAGTCCAGTACATCGGCCAGAGTTTCTGGAAGAGGGGACTTTCGATGACGGTGAACATTACATTGAACTATGCGCCTTAGGAGGATAGCTGTCAAGCGAGGTTTCTGAGGCCCAACGGGCCGCGAGTTGAGCGGCACCCCCGAGCCGAGCGAAGTGAGCGGAGCTTACGACGATCGGCGAGAGGGGCGCAGCCGCGAAGCGGTGTCGGCTCGAATGAGAGTTGGACGGCGCGCAGCGCCGGACAACCGAAGATCGGCCAACGCGCGGCCCGTTGGTGGGCGCGCGTCTAGCGCCATCACTGCGCTCGTTTTTACCACGCATCTCTAGGCCCCCTTGTTACTTGAATTGGACTGCGCACTTTGTGGCGCTGCGCGCCGACCAACGTAAAGGTAAGCGACGCGCCGTTTTTGCGCGTCCGCTTGACTGGCTAGTTAGAGCTCGTTTTTTCATTCTGTGTATCCATACCACCCGAGATGGCGCCCAAAGCAAATAGAGCGCTAACTCCCAGCGGGATGTAGAAATAACCGCCACTGTACGCGACTAAGTAGATACCGAAGAAAGCCGCAACATAAGACAGTTGGCGGTGTCTCGCCGGGAAACGTGCATCTGAGTAACGGTCAAAGCGAATATCTCGATCTACCCATGCTAAGACGGCCACCACGATACTTGCTGTCCAAAGAGGCCACCCATACCACTCAGCTCCATTTGTATGTTCAGTTACTCCGGTTCGTTCCCATGTGCCGGGTAATGACCAAATTCCTGTAATCACTCCCCAAGCAACATATGACGCGACCAAGGCATGAACAATGGCAATACGTTCCACCCTCTCGTTTCGATTGGGACTGATGGCCGCTAGCAAGGGCCAAAGCAGTATTGCCCATTTCATGATCGCTCACATCTCCAACGAGTTCTAACCGATGGTTAGAGTCGTATGTTTAGCCATCTCATTTCATTGTTTCCACTACGCGTGCCGTAAAATAAGGATTTATGCCGCACGACAGCTCAGACGAACGAGAGCGTTGCACTTCAAGAACATTCATGTACAGACGGCTATTTGTTTTTACGTAGCAAGAGACTATCTCGCTGTCTGTAAGTGAGTACTTTGCTACCAGAGCACGGAGGAGCTGGATCACCTGCTTTTCTCCAATTGTGCCGTAGGGAACACGAAACTCCACCAGCTTCTTGGTACTTCTCCAGCCTGAAATGATCCAATGTCGTTTCGGCATGGATCTCAACGACGAGACAGCTTCGGGAAAAACCGTTTGTGCCTATCCGAACGCCGCGCCTCCCACCAGTGGATCCCGTCAACAATAATTCCGTAGGCGCCTGCCGCGACCGCCACATACCCGAGGTAGCTGAGCTTATAGAGCTTGGCGAGCGTTATAGGGGTAGTGTAGGCCGATAGAAGCGGAACCAGTAAATTCGGGAGAAAAAGCGCAATTGCGAAACCACCTAAGATCAGAGCAATCCCCGTAGCAAAGACTGGAAAATTTGATTCAGGTGGCGAAGAGCTCTGGTTGGCACACTGCTCAATCGACAGAAGTACTTCCGCTATAGCCGCTGACTGTCGGCGAATGCGCGGCGGGACATCCGCGTGTAGTTCCGTGTTCAGTAAGTACTGATGGATCAACTCTCTCTCGCCTTCGGAGTAGTGCTGTATCAATGCGTTATTCATCGAATCAACTAGTGCCATAAATCTCACTACGGCCCCACGATCAGGGATCATGCGTAGGTGCCGTTTCGCCTCCTCGTACAGATATACCTGAACGTCCATAGCCCCAGTCAGACTCTAACTAGAAGTAGACACCCCAAAAGGGGCAATGTATTGCGACATAATTCGAGATCCTGTATTTTTAACTGGCATATCAAATACTAACAACCATTCGCTTTGATCTTTTCAGGATTACACGCCTTGCCTGATTATGTTAACGACAGGCCAAATTCTGGAACAGGTGGGTTGTCGTTCGCGTCAAGTATTATAGTATTTGCAACGTGAAAAGCTATTTAGGCTAGGGTAAGTAGTTGAAAGGGTAAGTGACAACCTATCGTTTGTCGGGTCCGCTGTGCTTGATCCGACCTACCTCATACTCCTTCCCCCTCGACGGGGGAAGGCCGGGATGGGGGTGAGCTGTTACGCAACAGC
>JBDSMM010000086.1:0-10767 GCA_039915825.1 Gammaproteobacteria bacterium
GCACGCGCGGATTGACGAGCTTGCGCGTGCCGGTTGCAGGAAACGCCTTGCGGTAGATCTGCTCGATTTGCGGTTGTAATTCCTGCGCCTGGCGGTTCAGACGGCTTACCTCGGCCACCGCCATGCCACCCTGCAAGATCAGCCATGCGCTCAACAATGCGATAGCCGTGCGCCACGGTCGCCACAGCTTGCCGATCTGTTCGCGCAGACTGTAATCGCCCTGCAATAAATTGATGGCCTGTTTCTCATCGAACCCGCGCGCCAACAGGAACAGCGGTTCATCTTTATACACCTCGCGCGTTATTTCCAGCTCGGGTTCAGCGGCCCGCATATCGGCCAGAAGCAGTGGGTTCGCCGTGCAGTCGATTATATGTATCTGGTCAGGTTTATTATCGGCGGCTTCGGCCACGGCCATCGTCAGCAGTACATCAAGGTTTTCACTATCGACCGCTAAACCCGATTGCGGCCCGGTGCGCACGGTCGCGCCCAAAGCCTCGTTAAGTACGAACCAGGTTTCCGGTTTGAACGGGAGGGCCAGCGTTTCGGCGACCACGATGTCGGGCTGCAGCCCAGCCGCGCGCAGGTGTTCCAGCCATGCGCTCATGCGCGTGCGATCCACCACCGCAGTGGCAATCTGGTTGTCCTGCCCGTGCGCGCCCAAGGCAAAATGGAGTTGTTCGATCTCGCTGCCCAGTTTCTCCTCAAGGGCGAAGGGCACTGCGCGCGCAATGCGCTGACGATTCTGGCTGGGCACCGCCACCGCCGTGAGCAACACGTCACTGCCGGGCACGAGCACAATGACCTGATAACCGCCAGCCACCGTTGCGGCTTCCTGTAACGGCCCGCGCCGCACGCCTTCCACCGGCCCGGAGCGCGTTACGCGCAACCAGCTGACGTGATGAGCCTCGCCTTCCGCTGCAACGGCGGGCAAGACTCCAAAGCGAATGAATAATTGATCGCGCATTAATAAGTTCCCTGCCCCCGCATGATGACCTTTACATTTACCTGTTGCGGCGCCGGAGGCGGCGGCATGCGTCGCCCCAGCAGACTATACAATTGTACTTGCCCACGCCCGGTCTCGGCATGTGCGGACAGCAAAAAATATTCGCTGGCGACACCGATCTTGTCGGCCATCACTTGCTGCTGTTGAGGATTGGCCCCGAGTTGGGTGTAAAAATCCTGGAGGTTTTTAAACGGCCGCAATTTTCTATCGGCCACTGCCTTCTCCGCCTGCGCCGAGCTGATGCCATCGGCGAGGGCCTTGATTACCTGTGCCGATGCGGTGTTCACATTAATCTTGGTAATAACCGGCAAGGTGGAAATAGAGGGGGCAATCAGCGCATAAATCTGCGGCGTAAAACCCTTTATCAGCAGCAACTCGCTAGGGCTGCTCAGCAGCGCGTTGGCGGTGCGGTAGGGTGGTGTGAGCCGTAAATAGTCTACCTCTTCCGCGCCGTTCAACCGGCGCACGTCATCGGCGTCCAGCCAATCCTGCACGGCCTCCGTCATCTCCGTTGCCACATCGGCGTTTACCTCTGTTGCGGTTGTCAGCAGGTGCATGAAAATCGCTTTATCCTTATCTGCGGGATCTGCCGGATTAGGCTGGCCCTGTTGGTCGGCCGGTATCCGCGGCAGCAAATTATTAACATTAAACCGGCCCTGCATATCCGTAATAACGCCCGCCACCTTGCCGCCCTCGACATCAATGGGCGGCAACACGGTCGCCCAGCCTTCGCCCAGATCATCCAGCACCGCATTAGTGCGCCGATCCTGTTGCAAATCCTTACGCAACACGCCTTGCGCCCAACTCTCGACACCCAGAGCATATAGATACGCCTGGTCGCCGTCGAACACATTGCCGGTGCGGCGGATATCCAGTTGCTGGCGCGAGGCCATGCCGACCGCAATGATGGCGACGATCGCCACCACCAGCAGCGCGGTTAGCAGGGCTACGCCGCGCGCTTGGTGGGCGGTGTGGGGTGGGCGAAGTACGGCCTTCATAGCAGCGGAATAATCACTGCTACGGCCCGTCCGCGACCCGCAGCAACCGGGTGATGCGGCCCCAGCCTGCCACATCCAGCGTAATTTCAATGGCGCTGGGCAACACCTGCACCTGATTCAGATCGCGGCCTATAATCGGCCAGTGATCGTGCGCCTTGAAATCCCTGCCGACAAATTGCAGCGTGGCGGTCTTGACGCCGTGCAGCAACACCGTTACCTGCGGTTCGGTATTTTGCGCGCGATCCAGGACATTCCACGTACTGCGCACCAATTGTTCTTCTTTCACATTATAGGCTACGCGTTGCAGATTACTGCGCATTTGACCGGCCGGGTTACGCCAGCCGGTACGCGTAAATTCCAGCAGCGGCACACCTTCTTCCTCACCCAGCACCGGCTCCCTGAATTCGCCGAAACTGTCGCGAATCTTGCGTGCCACGATTTGTTCGGTATCACGCTGCAACATCGTGAACACGAGTTGCAGTTCGGCCAATTGCGCGGCCTGGCTCTCGGTGCGTTCGCGCGTATCGAGCACGGAACGTAAGCCGCCGTAGGACATGGCCGCGAGCACGGCGAAGATGGACAGCGCGACCAATAATTCCAGCAGCGTGAATCCTGCATTGCTTATTTTTTGCAGCCGATGCGGGCGCACTGATGGCCGACCGCCCGTCGTTAAATTTTTCATTGGGCGGGCTGCGTTTGCGGCTGCGAATTGACGAGGTAGCTTACCAAGTGGGTCAGGGCTTGGGGATCATCCTCGTTCGCACGCACCTCGACATCCATGCGCCGCACCTCGGGGTCGGGTGTCTCTTCCACTTCGATTGTCCAGTGCCATTCGCGCTCGCCCATCAGCGCCGTCCCTTCTGTCTCGGGCGGGTCTGGCCAATCACGCCGCACCTGGCTCTCGGTAATTTTGTTCATGGCAACCCAATGCGTCAGCGTGCGGTCGCGCAGATAACTCATATTGCTGACATTCGCGCCGATGCCTTTTATGACGGCGGCCATGGCAATGGCGAGCACCGCCAACGCGACCATAACTTCCAGTAATGTGAAGCCGCGCTGACTGCGCGTGGGGCAATCAGGTCTTGGTTTCATGCGCCAGCCTGAACACCTTCAATTTGCCGTTCGCGGCTCCGGTAATGCGGTAGTCGCTGCCGTATTCATCTACGAAGGTAAGTTCGAACGGGGTCATCTCGCCACTGGAAAACAGATAAATACGCGGCGCATCTACGGGTTCGTCGGTAGTTATTTTATCGCCCAGCAGGATAGACTCTCCCTCGAGTTTGAGCTTTAAACGCACCTCGGCGGGCAGGCGGTACGGGCGCAATATTTCATCGTCCGGCAAGGTGTGCCACTCATCTTCATCAAGTACGATAAATTGGTAGCCATCGTCGCTTATTTCGAGGGCTACTTCCCGCGCCTGTAACACCGACTCCTGGCCCGCCAGATTCATGCGTCCGGCCAGACGCTGCGCCTCCCGCTCAATGGTCTGTTCACGGCCACGATCACCGATTGATAGCATGGCAAAGCTCAGCGTGATGCCGATGATGAATAACACGACCAGGAGTTCGAGCAGGGTGAAGCCGCGACTGCACAGATTTTGGGTGCTCACCCTGCGGATTTTAGCGTCGCCCGCCTTACGGCAGTGACGGGAGGGAGTTTGTGCTGATGATTTCATGGTTTTGCGTAACAGCGCACCAGGGCCGTTGCCGACTAGGGCATTTTATTCCACGCTCCAATTGCCGATGTCGGTATTCGGCCCATCGCCGCCCGGCTGACCATCGGCACCGAGCGTAAAGATGTCGATATTGCTGTGCGTACCCGGCGTTAAATATTGATAAGGCTGCTGCCACGGATCGAGCGGCAACCGGTCGATATAGCCGCCTTCTTTCCAGTTGCGCGGCTCAGGCGGCGTGGTGGGTTTTTGCACCAGCGCCTCAATACCTTGATCGGTGGTGGGGTAAACATAATTGTCGAGCTTGTACAGGTTCAGCGCGCTTTCCAGCGTGCGGATATCCTGCTTGGCCTTGGTCACGCGCGCCGCGTCGGGCCGGTCGAGCACCCGCGGCACCACGATAGCGGCGAGGATGCCGAGGATGACTACCACGACCATGACTTCAATCAGGGTAAAACCCTTATTTGTATGCTGTCTGCTCAATAGTTTCATGCCATACCCTTGTTTTAAGATTGGTTCGAGAACGGTGATCTCAGGGTGTACTGGCCCTGAGCTCCGTACATTTAGCACATACCTTTTATATAAGGTTTATTTTACCAGTTGGTTGAGATCAAAAATCGGTAATAAAATTGCAATGACGATGAGCAACACCACGCCGCCCATGGTGAGAATCAGCAGCGGTTCGAACAGCCCGAGCAGTGCCGCCATCAGGGTTTCCATCTCGCGTTCCTGACTGACGGCGGCGCGGTCGAGCATGCCTTCCAGATTACCGCTGCTCTCGCCGCTTGCGATCAGATGAATCGTCATCGGCGGAAAATAACGGCTACGCTCCAAGGCGGCGTGCAGGCTGGCGCCCTCGCGCACCTTGCTTGCCGCCTCTTCCACTGCCTTGCGCATGGGCAGATTAGACACCACTTGGGCGGAAATGCGCAGCCCATCCAGCACCGGCACACCGCTTGCCGTAAGAATGCTGAAGGTGCGCGCAAAACGCGCCGCGTTGAGACCGCGCACCAGGCGCGACATCAGGGGCAATTTCAATAGCAATTGATGAAAACGGTAACGCGGGCCTTCGTGGCGCATTAAAAAACTGAAGCCCACACCGATGAAAACAATCCCTATCAGCAGTATCCATCCGTAATCGCGGATGAACGCACTGAGCGCGATGAGCCCGCGCGTGAGCACCGGCAATTGCTGTCCGATGTTGTCGAATACCTGTACTACCTGCGGCACGACATAGGCCAGTAATGCAGTGACTACGACTATGGCAACAATCGTGAGCAACACCGGATAGATCAATGCGAGCGTCATTTTCTGGTTTAGTTGCTGCTTGCCTTCCGTGTAATCGGCCAGGCGCTCAAGCACTACATCCAGGTAGCCGGACTGCTCGCCGGCGGCCACCGTGGTGCGGTAAAGATTGGGGAACACGGAGGGGAAATCACCCAGTGCCACGGCCAGCGAATGGCCTTCCATGACGCGCGAGCGCACCGCTAACAGCATGCTTTTCAGACGTGCCTTTTCCGTTTGCTGTGAGACCGCGCTCAGGGTTTCTTCAATAGGCAAACCGGCACGCACCAAGGTGGCGAGTTGGCGCGCAATCAGGGCGAGATCAGTGGCGCTGACGCCGCGCCGCAGTGAAATATTAAAGCTGCCCTTGCGCGCCTCTTTCTGCCGCACCTGCTCAACCGACAGCGGCGTCCAGCCCTTGTCGCGCAGTTGCTGGCGAATCTGGCGTGCCGTATCGCCTTCCAGTAAGCCCTTATGGTTACGTCCGGTGGCGTCGAGCGCCAGGAATTCAAAGGCGCTCATTAGTTAGGCAGGGATAAGATACAAAGAAAATAAACGTCTTTTTCTAACTTGTATCTTGCCCCTGGTATCTGGTATCTGCATTCAATCTTCACGCGTAACCCGCAACACTTCTTCTAGGGTGGTGTGCCCGGCAAGCACGCGGCGCAACCCATCTTCTCGAATACTGGTGGATATGGAGCGCGCGTATTTTTCCAGGCCCTGTTCGCCGACATTATCGTGAATCATGGTGCGCATCTTGTCATCCACCGGAATCAATTCATAAATACCTGTGCGCCCCCGGTAGCCCAGCATATTGCACTGTGTACAACCGACTGCGGCGTGCAGTGTGGGTGGATTATCGCGCGGCAAACCGAACAGTTCGCAGTCGGAGGCGCTGGCCGTGTACGGCCGCTTGCAGTGGCTGCATAACAGACGCACCAGGCGCTGGGCCAGCACTCCGATGAGGCTGGAGGCGAGTAGAAACGGTTCCACGCCCATGTCGCGCAGACGCGTTACCGCGCCGACTGCACTGTTGGTGTGCAGCGTAGAGAGTACCAAATGTCCGGTCAAACTTGCCTGCACCGCGATTTGTGCCGTCTCTAAATCACGTATTTCCCCTACCATGACCACGTCCGGGTCCTGACGCAAAATAGCGCGCAGTCCGCGTGCGAAGGTCATGTCAACTTTGGTATTGACGAGCGTTTGGCCGATGCCGTCGAGAAAATATTCGATCGGATCCTCGACCGTCATGATATTGCGGCTCTTGTTGTTCAGGCGCGTTAGCACGGCGTAAAGCGTGGTGGTTTTACCTGAGCCGGTCGGGCCGGTGACGAGCACAATGCCATGCGGTGTGTGGATGATTTTGTCCATCACCGCGAGCGGCGCCGGCGGCATGCCCAGTTGCTCCAGATCAAGACGGCCGGCCTGTTTATCCAGCAGGCGCATTACCACGCGTTCGCCGTGCCCGGATGGTAAGGTGGATACGCGCACATCCACGGCGCGCCCGGCGATGCGCAGTGAAATACGGCCGTCCTGCGGCAGACGTTTTTCCGCGATGTCGAGTTTTGCCATAACCTTGATGCGCGACACCAACAGCGGGGCAAGTACGCGCCTGGGTTCGATCACCTCGCGTAGCACGCCGTCCACGCGGAAGCGCACCACGAGCCGCTCTTCAAAGGGTTCGATATGGATGTCGGAGGCGTTTTCCTTGATGGCCTCGGTGAGCAAGGCATTGATAAGACGGATGATGGGGGCATCGTCCTCGCTTTCCAGCAAATCCTCCGGTGCACCCAATTGGCTGGCGACACGGAATAAATCCATGTCCTCGCCGAGGTCGCCCATCATGAGCATGGCCTCGTTGGAATCCTGCTCGTAACTGCGCTGTAACAGGGTATCAAATTTGTCCGCACTGACGTTTTGCAATTTCAGCGGTTGACCTACGAGGCGGCGTACCTCAGCCAGCGTCAATGCCGTAACGCCCGGCTTGCACAATACCACCACGCGTCCGTCCTCGATGCCCGCCGTGAGCACGCCGTGGCGCTTGGCATAGGTGAAGGGAAGGCGCGGGGCGCGTTGCGCGGCAGTGGGTGACGCGGGTGTGGCAATGGCGTCCAGCAAGATCGGCGCCGCTTGATCATCAAGCATCGGGATATTCGCCACGGTACCCGTTAGCGTATCCGCAGGCGCGGTTCCCGCCTGCTGCTGCGCCTGCGCCAAATCTTCCGCCTGGGCCAGCGATACCGTTATGTGCTTGGGCATGGGTGTCGTCATACGGTTATCCTACACCCTAAGGCCCGTGTCTCTTTGAATGTATGTCATTATTTGACACTTCCCCACCCGGGAATAGAGTCCTGATCGTTATTTATTTTATCAACTTTTGTGCCAGAATTATGCGACTCCACGTGGATAATGGGTTGAGTCTTCTCACCCATGTTGGCGGAAGGTGTAGCCAGAAGCTCTTCAACCGGCGGGAGTACGGGCGGAATCTGGTTTGGTTGCAGAGCCACACCGTCTTCGACCTTGCGGAGTTGCTCGGCGCGGATGTAATTGTACTTGCTGTTGGCAATGCGCGCGCCGGTCGCGGGGTCACGCACGATCATCGGATGCAAAAACACCATCAGGTTGGTCTTGCGCACGGTGCTGGATTTGCTGCGAAACAGCGCGCCCAGTAGCGGGATATCGCCTAGCAAAGGTACTTTGCGCACGCTCTCGGTCACATTATTGTCGATCAGGCCACCAAGCACCACGATCCTGCCATCATCCACCGTTACCGTGGTTTTGATCGCGCGTTTATCGGTGATAAGGTCGGCCCCTACGGTACTGGGAGAGATACTCGACACTTCCTGCTCGATCTCGAGCGTAACCGCATCGCCCTCATTAATTTGCGGCTTGAGCTTCAACTTGAGGCCAACATCTTCACGTTGAATCGTCTGGAACGGATTGGTGGCAGCGGTATCCCCCAGACCGGTAAAATTCCCGGTAACAAAAGGTACATTCTGGCCGACTATGATCTCAGCCTCCTGATTATCCAGGGTAACCAGCGTTGGCGTGGACAGGACATTGGTGTCGGCGTCCGATAGGAGCGCAGTAATAACTGCACGCACATCAGTAAACCCGCCCGGCCCGAAATAACCCAAACTGATGCCAGACTGTGCGAGCGCACCCGGATTAACTGCAATTCTGGGCGGGGTGGCGCCGGTACTATCGATCGCGGTGCCGCCTACAATCCCCGCAACACTGCCCCCACCGAACAGGTATTGAATGCCCAGTTGCGCTGCCTTGGTGGTTGAGACCTCGGCGATCACGGCCTCGACCACAACTTGGGCGCGGCGTATATCCAGCTGGCGGATCACGGACTGAATGGAGGCAAATTGTGCCGGCGATGCGGTGATGACCAGGGCATTAGTAGCCTCGTCGGCCTGAATTTTGAGCTCAACTTCGTTATTTGGATTACCCACAACCTGACCTGGCTGTCCGGGCACGGGTGTCGGCCGGGGAATATTGGCCTGCGGATTTTCCAGCGCTAAAGTAGGAATATTAATATTATTTTCCGGCCCACCACTCAGCAGCCCGCCCGGGCTTAGCGTATTGCCGCCTTCGTTGCGCCCACGGCGCGCCGGAACACCGGTCAATACCTCGACCAGATCAGTGGCCTTGGCGTACCGCAGATAGATGACATGTGTATCGCCGCCGCCATCGTCAATGGCCGTATCAAGGTGCGATATGGTGGCGCGTACGCGCAGGCGGTTGGCCTTGTCGCCGCTGATTAAAATACTGTTGGTGCGTTCGTCTGCGATCAAGGTAGTGCGCGCACCCGTCGGGTTGACCTGGATATTCTGCTGTTCCAATGTGGTCAGAATACGCACCAGTTCGGCGGCAGCGGCATTTTTAAGGGAGATGATCTCGACTTCATCGGTGCTGGGCCGGTCGATATTACGGATGAGCTTGGCCAGACGGTCGGCATTGCCCGCACGATCGGAAATAATCAGCATATTGTTTTCCGGAAACGCTGCCATGTGCGCCTGCGGGCTGGCCAGTGGACGCAGAATGGGCACCAGTTGCGCGGCCTGCACATTATGCAATTCTATTACGCGGGTGACGATCTCGTCGCCTGCGCCCGGATCTTTGCTATCGACCGTGGGGATATCGTTAAACTTGGCATTGGCATCGGGGATAATCTTGATGGCGTTCCCGGCCGGCACGGTGGCAAAACCGTTGACTTCGAGCACCGACAAAAACACCTGGTAGACCTCATCCTTCTCCATAGGCCGCGAAGAGATGATGGTAACGCGGCCGTTGATGCGCGGGTCGACGATAAAATTCTTACCCGTCACCTCAGCCACTGTGGTGATCAAGGCGCGGATGTCGGCGTCCTTGAAATTCAAGGTCACGGGATCGGCAAGCGCAGGGGTGGAGAGAAACCACGCTAATAGCAACCAGCGGCAATAAAAATGGCGTGGGCGAAATGCTGTATAAACGCTGTCACATTTGAACATTAATCGATCCTTTACATGAACACGGTGATTACCGCTTGCAGGCGGACATTATTCGCTGATGTTCGCGGCCAGCGTCTTACTCTGACCGTTACGATTGACCACCACTTGCACTTGGTTTGCGGTGGTTAGATTTTGCATGATCTCAAACGCCCTGGCGGGATTGTCCAGGGTAATACCGTTGACTGCCGTTACTATATCCCCCGCCTCCAGACCTAAACCGCTGAACAGCATAGGGTCGCTGCCCGGCTGCAAGCGGTAGCCCATGAACTTGCCGTTTTCCTGCACCGGCTCAGCCTGCGCCAGACCCGCCAGACTTTGTGGATTGGTCGCCAGCGCGTCACGATAATTACGCAGCGTGGCACTGATATCAGCGGGTTGAAGGGCGGGCGCTTGAGCCGCATTGCCTGCGTTCTCGGGTACGCCTTCCACAAATTCAGGGTTTTGCTGAACCCCTTCCAACGATAACGGCGCGGGAAGAGTGGCATTCACGTCATTCGGCGCGCCGCCGGGTTGGCTATCATTAATCAAGGCCAGAATCTCATCCTGATTATTGTGGAACAGCACAACATGTTCCGCGTGAATTTCTTTCAATACGGCATCGCCGGGGAGTTGTGCATTAACAGCGTAGGAATCTTCCTTGTTGGCCGCATCCGCAATAATTGCGCGGGCATTTTTTGCATCGGCCGAGGCGACCACTCCCTTGAGTGTCAATTTGAGCGGCGTGTGCGGCACCACCTTGGGTGCTTGGTCAACCGCAACGCCTTGCGCCTGCGGTTCACCGAACAGGTGCAGGTTGGCAAGACTGGCGTGAGCGCCCGTGCTCCCGGCCGCTGTGGCGGCAGGGGGGGTGGTTACTTGCACCGGGGCCTTATCCATAGCCTGCGGTGCGGGCCAGATGAGCCAGGTGAGCTGCGCGAGGGTGTAGGCCACAACGATGACCAAACCTGCATTGATTAGGGGTATGAGGCGCTGCATTGGCCTCCGCGGGCAACACGTGCGTTAAGAGCTGGTCAGCCCAGAGATATCTTCCAAGGAAATCATGAACTTTTTATGCGCCCGGCATTAGCGACCGGCCACATACCGTTGGCACTAATCTACAATGTTAGCAGAAGCCGAGCGGCGGGGGAAAGCTTTAGGCTGTGATGTAACGGGCCGGTCATCCCGCTGGCGGGTCAAGCATTATGACTATCACCCTGGCATGAGTTCACAACGGCTCACGTGGCCGCACAGTAAACTGCAGCTTGTAATCGGCCGCAGTTTAAAAATATCGTTAACCCAACTCCTGCTTCATTAAGGTCTATGTTCGAGACGTGT
>JBDSMM010000093.1:0-7307 GCA_039915825.1 Gammaproteobacteria bacterium
AATGGAGCGGGAAAAGAGATTCGAACTCTCGACCCCAACCTTGGCAAGGTTGTGCTCTACCGCTGAGCTATTCCCGCATACGACAGCCACGTATTGTAGCTATGCCTAGTCTTGTGTCAAGGCTATCGGGCACTGAGCAATGCCTTTGTTTGTTACAGCCTCCCGCCCTGCTGCGAAATCAGCCCTGTCCAGGCGGCGCGTAAATAGATGATCATTGACCAAAGCGTCATCACCGCCGCAACGTATAGAAGCACATAGCCGACGGTAACGGTAGGAAATCCGCCGATGGGTTCGCGGTAGAGCAGGAACAGCAGTGCTAACATCTGGCTCAGCGTCTTGAATTTACCGATGACTGACACAGCAACTGAAGTACGCTTCCCGAGTTCGGCCATCCATTCACGCAATGCGGAAATGGCAATCTCGCGGCCAATAATAACGGCTGCCGGGATGGCGAGTAAGGGTGTCGGATGCATTTGCACCAGTAATACTAATGCCACCGCGATCATCAGTTTATCCGCGACAGGGTCAAGAAAGGCACCCAAGGCAGAGACCTGCCCCAGTTTGCGTGCCAGATAGCCGTCCAGCATGTCGGTGATGGCGGCTACCGCAAAGATCACGGCGGTGGCGATATGCGACCAGCCAAACGGTAAGTAAAACACCAGCACAAAAACGGGGATCAGGCCGATGCGCACCAGCGTGAGAATGTTCGGTATGTTAGTAAGATTATTATTCATGCCGTTTATTCATTATGAAACGTGTCGTAAATTTTTTGGGCGATCTGTCTGCTGATACCGTGCACCTTGGCCAAATCTTCTACCCCGGCGCGCGCCACCTCTTGCAACCCGCCGAACTGCTTGAGCAATTGCTGGCGGCGGCGCGATCCCATCCCCGGGATAGACTCCAAGGTTGATGTGTTGCGCGCCTTGGAGCGGCGCTGACGATGACCGGTAATGGCGAAACGGTGAGCCTCGTCACGAATCTGCTGGATAAGATGCAAAGCAGGAGAGTCGCTGGGCAGTATAAGCGGCGCACCCGCAGCGGACAAGCCTATGCTGTGTGAGCTTGCTGGGATCAGCGACTCAAGGCCAGGTTTACGCCCTGCCCCCTTGGCAATGCCGAGGAGCATAACATCGTTGATCTGCAATTCCTCCAACACGGACTCGGCCTGCGCCACCTGCCCTCTTCCACCGTCAATAAATAGAATATCAGGGAGCTTGCCCTCGCCCCTTTTCAGGCGTGTGTAGCGGCGCAACAGTGCCTGCCGCAGCGCGGCATAGTCATCGCCGGGCGTGATGCCGGCAATATTGAAACGCCGGTAGTCCGACTTGAGCGGGCCGTTAGCATCGAACACCACGCATGCCGCTACTGCCGCCTCGCCCATGGTGTGACTGATGTCGAAACACTCAAGCCGTACGGGCAGATGGTCGAGTTCGAGCAATTCCTGCAAGGCTTGCATGCGTTGGCGCGTGGTGCCCTTGCTGGCCAGTTGCTGGGCCAGCGAATGTTCGGCATTTACGGCCGCCATTTGCAACCAGTGCGCGCGCTGGCCTCTGACATTATGCGAAATAGTTACCTTATGTGCGGCCTGTCTGCCAAGTTCTTGTTCCAGCAAGTTGACATCTTCCAGCCCGTGGCTGATGAGGATTTCCGAGGGAATGACTTTGCTCTCGGTGGTAGCGGTAGTCTCAGCCGACAGGCTTAAATAATATTGAGGAATAAAGGCCGAGAGTATGTCTTCGGCGCTCGCATCGCCGGGCAGGCGCGGAAAAAACGTCTTGTTACCAAGATTGCGGCCGGCGCGGATATAAAACACCTGCACGCAGCCAACGCCATTACGCGTAACGGCGGCGATGACATCGGTATCGCCGTGCTCGGAATCTACGTATTGCCGTTCCTGCACCCGCCGCAGATTGGCAATCTGATCGCGGTATGCGGCGGCGCGCTCAAAGTTCAGCGCGACTGAAGAAGCCTCCATGCGCCTCACGAGTTCGTCGATGATTTCGTGGTTCTTGCCTTCCAGGAACATGATGACGTGCCGAATATCCTGCTGATAGGCCTCGGTATCCACCATTCCCACACACGGCCCGCTACAGCGGTTGATCTGGTGCTGCAGGCAGGGGCGCGAGCGGTTATTGAAGAAACTATCTTCACACGGACGAATGCGGAACACGCGCTGCAACAGGTTCAGGCTCTCACGAGCCGCGCCAACGCTGGGGTAAGGCCCGAAATAACGGCCCTTCTCGCGCTTTACGCCACGATGAATCTCCAGGCGCGGAAAGGTCTGCTCGCTTGATAAAAAGATATACGGATAGCCTTTGCTGTCGCGCAATAGAATGTTGTAGCGCGGCTTGAGTTGTTTAATGAGGTTGTTTTCGAGGATCAGTGCCTCGTTCTCGGTATGGGTAACCGTAACCTCGATGCCGTGAATCTGATCCACCAGGGACTGAGTCTTGAGGCTGTTGCCGCCCGCAGAATTAAAGTAACTGGCAACACGTTTCTTGAGATTGAGTGCCTTGCCGACGTAGAGCACTTCGCCGCTGGCACCCAGCATACGGTAAATCCCTGGCCGCCCGGTCAGGCTTTTGAGAAAGCCGCCGATATCGAATGGCGTGCCAGAGGATGTATTAAGTGCATTCATGGGTCATGAGCTTGCGTATTTGCGCAAAAACAGCCGTAAACATCTCGGGTGTCAGACGTCGTGTTTGCGTGTTATAGCGACTGCAATGGTAAGAACTGATCAACCAGCGGCCCTCATTCAAGGCGCGACTAACACCATGGCCGAATTTGTGCCCCCCCACCTTCAAGTCAAGGGCTCGCAACACTGCACTATGCGCCAGTCCGCCCAGCGCCAGGATGAGCGCACCGCGCTTCAGTTGCGCCAATTCACTTCTAAGATACCCATTACAGGTTATGACTTCACTGCCTAGCGGTTTGTTCTGCGGCGGCAGGCATTTGACCGCATTCGTGATTCGACAATCAGTTAAGACCAAATCCTGCCCTGCTGCAACGGCATCCGCGTGGCTGCTAAACCCATACTCAAACAGGGTCTTGTATAACAGTATTCCTGCATGGTCCCCCGTAAAAGGGCGGCCGCTGGCGTTAGCCCCATGCATGCCCGGCGCCAGTCCGACAATCAATAAACGCGGATTAGGGTCTCCAAACGCCGGTACCGGGCGGGCATGGTAGTGCTGATAACGCACTCGTACATCGTCCAGAAATGATGCCAGGCGGGGGCAACGACGGCATTCTATCGTAAAATCCGGTGACTCAGACATGCAAAGATCCCAACAACAGGCTACGTAATAATTCTAGAAATGACATTATATAAAAGAGATAACCCTTTATTTTATTAATATATATTACTGATATCCGCCCATGAATAGCAGGTCTGAAGTGTTACGCATACCTTGTTTTCATCTAAGGCATGAGTGCCTGCCGTTCATATATAATCTTGGCACGTTATCAACAGGAAACACACCGTGAAAATTTCCGCATCCTCCATTCGCCCTAACACACTCATCGAGTATCAAGCCCGGCTTTGGCGCGTTGCCAAGGTCGAACACGTTAAACCCGGCAAGGGCGGCGCGTTTGCGCAAGTCGAAATGAAAGACATCGAGTCCGGCACTAAGATCAACGAACGCTTTCGCGCCGAAGACAAGGTGGATGAAATCGAACTGGAAAGCCGCAAGATGCAATACTCTTATGAGGACGGCGACAGCCTTATCTTCATGGACAACGAAAGCTTTGAACAGTTAGGCGTGGACAGGGATTTTCTCGAAGATCGCATCGGTTATCTGATGCCCAATATTGAGGTGCAGGCTAAGCTTCATAACGATAAACTCATCGCCATCGACCTGCCGGCGAACATCATTCTGCAAGTTGTCGAGGCGGATCCCGCGATCAAAAGCCAGAGTGCAACGAGTTCTTATAAACCAGCCAAGCTGGAAACCGGGATGAGTATATTAGTACCGCAATTTATTAATGTCGGTGATCGTATCAAGATCAATACCGGCACCGGCGATTATGTGGAGCGTGCATAACGTCTTCAGCGTTTGTCCAAGTGCGGCTTTAAATCGTAGCGATAAATAAAACCGGGTAGCGCAAAGACCAGGAAGACACAAAAATTGATGGCGTAGAATTCCCACGCCTGGGCATGGTGTTCACCATAAAGTTTTTGTTCCAGCCCAAGGGCAATGAGTCCTACGACAAAGTACAACACCAGCCATTCGAGCAGTCGAGTCCACGGACCTTTGGTTATACCCTTGGGGGCAAACACGAAAAAAATACGTTCACTCAGCCACGGTAAATTAGCGGCAATGAAGGTGAGCAGCAGCAGACCTGTTATGGCAATTGCGGTGGCTGACATTTATAAATTCCTAGTTACTTAGCGCCTGCGCGCATAATGCTAACAGTGCGCTCGGAAAGATTCCCAAACCCAGTATGGCCAGGCCGTTCGCGCTCATCAGCACGCGCATATCGAGGCTCGCGCTGAGTGGCGCGTTATCCTCAGCCTTATCGAAATACATTAACTTGATGATGCGCAAATAATAAAACGCACCGATCACGGAAAACAGCACGGCAAGGACCGCGAGCCAGGCCCAACCTGCCTCCACCACGGCCTGCAACACGGAAAATTTTGCATAAAAACCTACGGTGGGTGGCACGCCCGCCATGGAAAACATAAAGATTAGCATCATAAAGGCAAACCACGGGCTGCGATTATTCAAGCCCTTGAAATCATCGAGTCTGTCGGCCTCGAACCCGGCGCGGCTAAGTAGAATAATCATGCCGAAGCCGCCCATGGTCATTAATGCATAAACGATGACATAGAACATCGCGGCGGAATAACCGATCTGCGTACCGCTAAGAATGCCCAACAGTAAAAATCCCACATGCGATATGGTTGAATAGGCCAGCATCCGTTTCAAGTTGCTCTGGGCAATGGCAATGATATTGCCGACGCCCATCGACAGTATGGAGAGAATAACCAGCATACCTGCCCACTGCCCGTGTAACTCGCCCAGACCGTCAACCAGCAAACGCATCAGTATGGCGAAAGCGGCAAGCTTCGGGGCGCTGGAAATAAACAGGGTGACCGAAGTGGGCGCGCCGTGGTACACATCCGGTATCCACATATGGAACGGCACGGCACCGAGCTTGAACATCATGCCGATGAGCACGAACACCAGGCCGAAGATGAGTACGATATTGCTGCTCGTTGATTCAACCCCGGCATTCTGGCCGATGTTATGGCTGATCTCCGCGATATCCAGGCTGCCGGTTACACCGTAAAGCAGTGACATGCCGTACAACAATAATCCCGATGCTAGCGCACCCAGCACAAAATATTTCATGGCTGCCTCGGAGGCAACCGCTGAGTCGCGTTGCAAGGCAACCATTGAGTAAAGTGACAGCGACATGAGCTCCAGGCCGAGGTAGATCGTCAATAAGCTGTGCGCGGACACCATTACCATCATGCCTAGAACGGCAAACAATCCAAGCACATAGTATTCACCCTTGTCCAGCTCGCGCGAGCGCAAGTAAACTCGTGAATACAGAAACACGGCGGCAGTGACCAGATAGATGAATACCTTGAGCACGTCGCCCATCGTATCGTTGATGAAGGTTCCGCTAAAGGTGATGACCGGCTCTTGGGCATGCAGGGCAACGGTAAGAATCGCGGCGGTTAACAGGGTCGCCTGTGACAGCAGATAGGTCACAATCCGGCTGCGCCCGGTCAAAAACAGATCGACGATCAAAATAATGCAGGCCATGCTCAGCACGAATATCTCCGGTACGGCGGGGAGAAAATTGGGCATGATGAAATTTAGATTAGTCTCTGGCATCGGGCTCAGGCGCGGCTATAACTTCGATTGAATAATATGTTCCAGCAAATGCTGAACCGTGGGGTGCATCACATCAATCAACGGGGCCGGATAAATGCCGACTGCCAGCACCGCGACTGCCAGTGTACCGAGGATTACGTATTCGCGTGTATTGATATCGTTGAGCGCAGCGACACCGTCGTTTGCAATCTTGCCGAAGATCACGCGTTTGACCATCCATAACGTGTAAGCCGCGCCGATAATCAGTGTGCTCCCGGCCAGCAAGGCAAACCAGATATTGGCCTTAAAGGCGGCCATGATAACCATGAACTCGCCGACAAACCCGGAGGTGCCGGGCAGGCCGACATTGGCCATTGCAAACAAGGTCATCAGCGCCGCAAAGGCCGGCATGGTGTTGGCCACGCCGCCGTAGGAACTTATCTCGCGGCTGTGCAACCGGTCGTATAGCACGCCTACGCACAAGAATAATGCGCCGGAGACGAAGCCGTGCGAAATCATTTGCACCAGGCCGCCTTCTACGCCAAGCGCAGCACCTTGTATGCCGCCGGTGTTCTCGAAAATCGTAAAGGGAATAAAAAAGCCGAGCGTGACAAAACCCATGTGCGAAATGGACGAATAAGCGATAAGTTTTTTCAGATCACTCTGCACCAGCGCCACGAAGCCGATATACACCACCGCAATCAGCGACAACGTGATCATCAGCCAATCCAGTTCATGACTGGCATCGGGGACTATAGGCAGACTGAAACGGATAAAACCATAAGCACCGAGTTTCAGCATGATCGCGGCGAGAATAACCGAACCACCGGTGGGTGCCTCGACGTGTGCATCCGGTAGCCAGGTGTGTACCGGCCACATCGGCACCTTGACCGCGAAGGCGAGCAGAAAGGCGATGAAGATTAATATCTGGGCGGTCATGCCGATTTTCAGGTCGTGAAAATCAAGTATCGCGAAGCTGTCCGTCTGCAGATATAAATACAGCAGTGCGATCAGCATCAACACCGAACCGAGAAACGTGTAGAGGAAAAACTTGATGGTCGCATATACACGTTTCGGACCGCCCCAGACGCCGATAATAACGAACATGGGGATTAGCATGCCTTCCCAGAACACATAGAAAAGTATCGCGTCCAACGCGGCGAACACGCCGATCATCAATCCTTCCATAAGCAGAAAGGCGGCCATGTATTGCGCCGGTTTGTATTGAATGACTTGCCAGCCCGCGAGCACCACGAGCACATTGGTAAAGGTAGTGAGCAGAATCAGCGGCATGGAAATACCATCGACGCCGAGATGATAGTTGATATTAAACGTCGGTATCCACGCCGCCTTTTCGACAAACTGCATCAGGTGCGTATTGTTATCAAAGCCGGTATACAGCGGAATACTGAGCAGAAAGGTAATTGCCGCAACCAGCAAGGCCAGCATGCGCGCACGCGCAGGATTGCCACCGGCGGCAAG
>JBDSMM010000115.1:0-20691 GCA_039915825.1 Gammaproteobacteria bacterium
AGAATGTTGTCGAGTGTCGCGATGCTGCTTTTCGCCGTTTCGATCACCCCTACCAGAAAGAACCGGAACCATTGCAGCAGATCATTTTTTTCCCGCACCCGCATCAGGTTGTCGTAATAAAGCTGGCAGTTGCGCTCGAAAAAGTCCAACAGGTATAGCAGCGGTTGCTTCAATATCCCCCGGCTCACCTGATTGAACGACTTGACCCGCCTGAAATTTTTTCATCGCCGTGCCTTTGCCCCGAAATTAAAATAATTCTGCCACTTGTTTTAGATTTTACGAAAAAACTAAACTAATGTAATCGGTTATTTCAGTTCGATGCGCCCGCACGTCACGGCGATATACGGAAGTTTGGGCATAATGTGTCGATTAATCGAGCAGACGGATGCTTTTCCACACGTCTTAATATTGAACTTTTTATACCTTCCCTTATCTATATAGGTGTACAGGCTGATTTTCTCGTGTCGCACTTGATGCGTGTGGTAGCGCCTGTATTCCCGTTCAAAAGATGACTGAGGATGTAGGCTCGGTCTTCTCTTGCAACTGCTTTATCTCTAATCTTCAACTCAATCTTAATAATTATTTCGGAGAATTCTTCATGGAAAAGAAACTTTTAACTGTATTGGCCTTGACCTTAGCTAGCAGTGTCGCGTTTGCTATGGAGGACATGTCCTCATCCTCAACTGATGCCAAAGTTGACGCCAGCGCCACCAGTACCACTGGCGTATCTTCCGCTCACCCTGGCATGGCTGGCCACCCTGATATGACCGGCAGCAGCGCGGCCCATATGGCGGCTAGCTTTGATGCTATCGATACCAACAAAGACGGCTCGATCAGCAGAAGCGAATATGACGCTCACATGCAAGGCGCGCACATGAAGGGTAGTGATGCCGATACCACTATGTCCGGCAGTGGTGCTGATATGTCGGCACCTGGTATTCAGGTAGCCCCGCAATCTCCGGGTACCGATGGCAAAGATCCGGGCGTTGGTGAGCAGGATACCGCCCAACAAAAGCCTGACCAATAAAGCCTGAAGTTTAACTGTAGGTTTTTAATTCAAAGCCCACCAGCGGGTACGCTGGTGGGCTTTGTCTTTTAAGAGCCGGGAAGTTTCAGATCTTCAAGATGGGCTCGGCAGGAATCGGGACCAATCTTGCCGGGTATCGCCAAATACGAAGAAGTGTGGATTGATAAGCGAGCTTTTGGTGTTGTAGCGCAAGGGCTGCATCTGCGTGTCGGTAATCCGCCCTCCCGCTTCCTCCACGATGCATTGTGCAGCTGCGGTGTCCCACTCGCTGGTGGGCCCAAGTCGCGGGTACACATCCGCCTTGCCTTCTGCAATCAGACATGATTTTAACGAACTTCCCACGCTGAGAATTTCATAATCGCCGAGGTTGGCAAGAAAACTGTCGAGACTGGTCCCGCGATGCGAGCGGCTGCCCATGACGGTGCATTGACCACCGAGCCAACGTCGCACCCGAATTGGCATGGGCGGTTCCTGAAAATTTTGTTTATACGCGCCTTGCATGGCGCTTGCGAAGTAGCAAACGCCACTGACCGGAATATAGACTACTCCCAATACCGGCAACTGGTATTCTATAAGCGCGATATTCACGGTGAAGTCGCCGTTACGTTTGACGAACTCGCGGGTGCCATCGAGCGGGTCAACCAACCAGTAGCGTTCCCATAGCGAGCGTTGCTCGAACGAGATACTGGCGGACTCTTCCGATAATACCGGCCATTGCGGTGTCAATTTCGCCAGACCTGCCACGATGGTATCGTGCGCGGCCGTGTCCGCCTCGGTCAGCGGCGAGTGATCATCTTTATGAGTGACGGTAAAATCCGTACCGTATATCTCCATAATTTTCTCGCCCGCCTCCTGCGCAATTGCTATGACAGGTTCAATCAGCCGGGATAAATCTATGGATTTATTCATCAGGGATGCAACATCTCTCTTACGATAAACAAGGCGGCAATGCTGCGCGCCTCTGTGCAATCTTCGCAGGCCAGCAAGTCTGTCAGACGGCTCAATTGCCAGGGCACGACCTCAATCTCCTCGGGCTCATCGCCGACTTCTTTACGCGCATAAAGATCTTGAGCTAACACCACATGGGTAGTGTGGCCAAGATAGCCCGGCGCGATGGTCAGCGAGGTAATATGGTCAAGTTTATGGGCTGCATAACCAACCTCTTCCATCATCTCACGGTTTGCAGCCTCAATTATATTTTCGCCAGCCTCAATGCGCCCCTTGGGCAAGGCCAGTTCATAACGACCCACGCCAGCGGCGTATTCACGGATCAGCAATACGGTATCGGCATCCAGCATGGGCACCACCAGCACCGCACCACTTGAGGTCGTACATAGGCGTTCGTATTGCACTTCAATGCCGTTGGAAAACCGCAGGTCCACTTGCTCGACGTGAAACAGGCGTGTCCTGGCGAGGGTTTTAGCGTTAAGTATTTGCGGTTTTGTGCGCATCTGGCACAGTATAACATCGCCTTTTAAGCGTTGCGCTCATCAGCGTGGCTGGCAATTACAAACCGTCTTGGCGCAGAGAAACGTCTTGCGTCAACAGTACGGCTTGTGTGGCCGGTGCGGTTGCGACAGTGGTGGGTGTCAATATCTGCCCGGTACCGGACAGCTTTATGTTATTGAGGGCATTGACCGCATCGCTGGGGATAATCAGCTCTGCGGTGCGCGTATCAGCTGCGCTGGGATGGAAAATGATCGCGACCTTGCAGCTGTGGCGCGGGGCGATAGTGTTACCGCTACAGGTATCTTCGCTCTTGGTGAAATCCGCTGCGTAAGCCCCAGCCACGCTGATTGCTCCCAAGGTGAGTGCGATGTTTGCTGTATTGGTATTGGTTAAGGTAAAGGTTTGTGCTTCGGTATTGCGGCCAAGTTCGGTAGCGCCGAAACGCACCGTAGAGGTGCTCAACTTCAATAACCGGCTCACCAACCCAACTGCGGCCGCGTTGATTATCCCTGCCCCGCACGTGTTACGCGTGCAATCTGCGCCGGTGCCGGTCGGGAATGGCCGCGCGCTGGTTTGCAGGGCGGCGGCCACTTGAGCGGGCGTGAGGTTCGGGTTAACCGACAACATCAGCGACACAATGCCCGCCACGTGGGGGGCAGCCATGCTGGTACCCTGCTTATATCCGTAATTGTCGGCCACCGGCGCTGTCTTACCGCTGTTTGTGGTAGACAGCACGCCATCGCTAAGCAACCGGGAGGTATCGCCGCCGGGTGCGCTGATCGTTATCACGCTGCCAAAATTGCTGTACGGCGCCTTACGCCCGGCGCGGTCGGTGGCCGCAACGGTGATCACCCCCTTACAGCTGGCGGGCGAGAATTCCGCCGCATCGCTGGCGCGGTTGCCTGCCGACACGATTACCACTTTGCCTGCGTCTACGATCTCGTTCATTGCCTGCTGTACGCTAATGCTGCACGTACCGGGACCGTCCAGGCTCATATTCAGTATGTGGGCAGGGTGCGGATTTCGTGGCACGCCGGGTACCGGCAGACCGGCAGCCCAGCGTGCGCTGTCTACGATGTCCGAGGCATAGCCACCGCATTTACCCCAGGCGCGTACCGGTAAAATCTTGGCTGCCTGGTTCACGCCCGTTACCCCGTGCCCGTTTCTGCTGGCCGCGGCAATGGTGCCGGCAACGTGCGTGCCGTGCCAGGAACTGTGCTTGGTGCCGCAACCGGCAAAAAATCCATTGGTGGCATCTTTGCCAGCATTCTCCCCTCCCGTAACCCAGTCGCCAGGATCCGTAGCATCGCTGTCACGGCCATCGCCGTCATTCGCCGTCAGGAATACGCCGGGGCGGTCTTCGGAGATGAAGTCATAGCCTGGCAGGATATTTCCCGGGAAATCAGCGTGCGGCAAAATCCCCGAATCAATTACCGCGACAACGATATCCGGCGACCCCGTGGTCACCGCCCAAGCCGCCGATAGGTCAATACCGCCGCCTTCCACATCGGGCGCGTTATAGTCCCACTGGCGGCTGTACTGAACCTCATCGGCTGCCATGAGGCGCATGACGAAATCCGGCTCAGCGTAATCGACGCGCGGGTCTGCATTCAATTTATGGGCGATGATGGCAGCTTCCTGCACGGTAACGCGATGCGGAAGTTTAACGACGTGAGCACCGCCTGATATGGCATGCGCGTCAGCCAGCAATATGCCTGCACTGGCACTCAAGCTACGCAGCTGGGGCCCGGACAGGGTCACTGTCGCGGAAGGGGGGTTGTGCAACTTGACGATCAGTTGGTTGGTATAGTCGCTGATACTGTTAACGCGGGGCTGGATACTTTGCCCGTCATCGGCAACGTATAGAACGGATAAACTCAGCGCGAGCAACGGCGCAGTCGCTATCCTAAAAAAATCCCCCAACTGCTTCATCCAAACCCACCCCGTTAATCGCCGCCCTACAGCTCACGCTACGGCTTTTATTCTGGCGTTAATTCACCCGATTGAAGCCCGTTGAATGTAATGCAACGGTAATGCCAGCCTGACCGGCGAGGTGCGGAGCAGGTGTGGGTGGAAGCGGATTCAACGACTCAGGTAACGGCTATTCGAAAAGATGGTAAAAGTAGACCGCTGATTTAGAGGAGATTTACCGGGTTGTAAATTTAATAAATAACAATAGTCTGACGCTAACACCTAAACGATTGATGAGGAGTAGCTAACGGATTGCGCGGAAAGCGAACGGTTGCGTTTGACAGGGCGTGACGTAATACAGCAGGCGAGCGGCACAATTTGCCACCTATTAACAAATCCAGCTGCTTTGGCCAACTCAAAACAAGGCTTTTCTGAGCGACATTGAGCACTACCGTGCGTAGGGCCTGCGGAGTTGTCTTGCTGACCGTGCCTTGATCGGTCAAAACCGGTCTTGAGTTGTGATACGCCATTACTCAAATGACGTACGTGAATGTTTTACCCGGCTCGCGGCTTGTCTCAATGCGGCATAGAGTGCCGTCATTGGTTCCTCAACAGCGCGTGGCACTTAATTAAAGTGCCATGACTATATCCGCGATCTTGCAAGTACTAGTTCGGTACCCTCTGTCCAGCCCTGCGCCGCCAGGCAAGCGCGATCCCCGCCAGCAAAACGAGCAATGGTAGGACAGGATCCACAGTAGCCTGACTACTCAGGCTACAGCCACCGCCGCCTCCACCCCCACCTTGGCCTCCACCCGTATTTTTAGGCAAGGCAGCCCCCTCTCCCACCGTTCCAGTCCTAACAATAGTCAGTACGCTGACTTGTTGCGGGCCCAGCACCGCTCCGCCGCTGGGGTTGCTGAGCGTGAGGTTCACGGTCTCGTCCGGCTCCGTTTTAGTATCAACGATAATGGGCACCGTGAAGGTCTTGGCAGTATCATTGGCGGCAAAGTTAAGCGTCCCGCTTACGGCTGTATAGTCCGATCCCGCTGTGGCCGTACCATTGGCGGTAGTATAACCAACTGACACGGGGATATGGGTGGCGCCGCTGCGGGTCACGGTAATGGTAGCCATGCCACCCTGTTCGATGATGTGATAACCATCACTCTCGAACTGAAGTGTTGGCGGGGTATTGTCATTATCTATGATCGTGAGCGCCGCCGCAGTGGGGGCGACGAGCGTGGCCCCCGTGGGTGCGCTCAGACTGAGGTTGACCGTCTCGCTGGATTCAGGCGTGATGTCATTAATAATCGGCACGGTGAAGGTTTGGGGTGTAAACGCTCCAGCCGCAAAGTTCAGCTGGCCGGCTGTGGCGGTGTAATCCAACCCGGCCAGGGCGGTATTATCACCGGTGGTAAAATTGACCGTCGCATTCCCTGCCGTCCCACCTTCGCGCGTTACGGTAATCGTTGCCGTCCCAGACTCCTCGGCGGTATCGTAAGTCGCCAGGCTAAAGTGCAGAGTGCCGGGGTTAGCGGTGGATGCCCCCAGCTTTACCCATTTAGCGACCGAGGGCACGCCCTGGCTGTTCAGCACGAACAGCATGTAGTAGCCGGGCGGGGCGACGTTGGCGTTGGGCGGGGCGGTGACGGTAACGGTGCCGGTGGTGCCGCTGAGCGCCAGCGGTACATAGCGCTGGTGCATGTTGTTGCCGTGCGTGGTGGCGCCCGGGGCGACCAGTACCGCTTGGGTGATGGCATTAGGGGTGCTGATGGCGAAGCTCTCGCCCCATGCAATCTGGGCCGGTGCGGCGCTGATGGTGGGCCGGGTGCCGCGGAACAGGTAGGTGGGTGAGAATATCTCCAGGGCGTCGTTCGCGTAGCGCACATTGCCCTCGCCATCCCCATCTTTGTTGAGGCGGTCGCCGCCAGCCCCGTCGTCGCCGGCCGAGAGCACGCGCCCGTCGGGTAATAACAGGGCGGTGGAGTGGTAGGCGCGCGGCTGGGTTTGGCTGGCCATGGCGCTCCAGGTGTCGGTGGCCGGGTTATACAGCTCGGCCTCGTACTGCGGGTTTTCAAAGAGCTTGGCGCTGTTGTTGCCGCCCACCGTTAACAGCGTGCCGTCCGGCAGGATGACGGTGTTGTTGTTGGTGCGCGGTTGCGGCAGGGGGGCCCTGAAACTCCACCCGGCCGCGTGGTTGGCGGTGTCGAATAGTTCGGTGGTGGCGGTCGGGATCTGGGCATTGCCATCACCCCCGCCAATCAGCATGACCTGGGTGGTGCCGCTAAACTTGGCCGGGTTGGGAACCAGCACCGCGCTGCCGTATAGATAGCGGTGTACAGCGAAGTCGGGGATGTCGCTCCATTCTGCAGTGGTGGGGTTGAACAGGGCGGTGTCATCGGGGCGCGGCCCGGCCAGCAGCATGCGCCCATCGGGCATGACAAACTGGTGCGGATACAGGCCGGAGATATTGCGCGTGCCCACCACTTGCAGCGTGCCCACGCCGTTCAGGCTGGCCGAGGGGGTGAATATTTCCACGTCCTGGTTGAAGGCGCCGTTGCCGGCCTCGGTCATCCCCTGGGTGATAACGGCGCGGCCGTCCGCGAGTGCCGTGACGGTGGGGTACCAGCGCCCGCTACGCATGTCGGGCTGGCGCGTCCAGGTCTCATCAAAGGGGTTAAAGGTGTATATCTGGTTGAGGCCCTTGAAAGATTCCGTGGCGTTGGAAAAGGCCAGGTTGCCGCCCACAATCAGTACACGGCCATCGGCGAGCAGGGCCTGCCCGGCGCACCAGATGTTATTGGGCGGGGTGATGCTGCGGCCGGTGCCGTCGGCGGGGTTCCATAGGTAGGCTACGCCCTGGTTCTCGTATTTGGGCACGCGGTAGCTCCAGAACAGGATCTTGCCGGTGGGTAACAGGGTGGCGTGGATGCCGATCACCGGTACGGAGATGGTAGCGCCCCACTGCCCGACCTGATCGGGTGTGCCGGGCAGCGCCTGGGCGGGGCCGATGAGTTCATTCAGTACGGCTTGCAGCCCGGCGGGCAGCTGGGTGCGCGCACCGGTCAGGGTTCTTATATACGTCTTGATCTGGTCGAGGCTGGTGGCCACGAAGTCGCGCGCGGGCAGAAGCTGGCTCGCGCTGCGCTCGGTGCGGGCCTGGGCATGCTCGGCGGCGTGCGCGGCACCCAAGGTCACGGTTTCCAGGCGCTGTAATTCGTGCTCGCTGGCGCTCGGTGCGGCCGGACCCGGTGGAACAGCGGCGAGGGCTAAACTGGCGGTGCAAAAGACACTCGCGGCTACGATTAATATACTGGTATACCTGTGCTTAATCATGACTGTTCCTGTTGTTTATGCGGGCCTGTCTTGCACATACCTATTCTTATGCTCCTAGAGCAGTGCCGCTGTAATAAAAGCTCGATAACATGTTTCAATTATGCCGCCTGAAATAGGTGATAACAAGTTACAAAAGTTGTAAATATTTAAGAAAAAACAGGGCCAATGCCTAATTTAAGATAATAACCACTAGACTATTCAACTGAATATTCAATTCTTGACACCATAACTGTATCGTTGGCACGTAAGGTGTATATGATCCGGCAGATTACGCCCGTTATCAGTTCCGGCTATTTAATAACTCATCAACTTAAAAATTAATCTATAAAAACATGTCCACCTTACTGTCGATCAATAATTACTATTACCGCCGCGGCGGGGCCGAGGTGGTATTCCTCGAACAGAACCGCATGTTCGAAGCCAGCGGCTGGGAAGTCGTACCCTTTGCCATGCAGCACCCGAAAAACCTGGAGTCACCTTGGTCGCCGTATTTCGTTGATGAAATTGAGTTCGGCGAAGCATACTCGGTCTGGGAAAAATTATTAAAGGTGCCTAAGGTCATTTATTCACTCGAGGCTCGGCGCAAAATCGGTAAGTTAGTTAATGACGCCCGGCCTGATATTGCGCATGCGCATAATGTGTACCATCACATGTCGCCATCCATTTTTAGTGTTTTGAAACGGCATCGCATTCCTACCATTCTCACCCTTCATGATCTCAAACTGGCGTGTCCGGCCTATAAAATGTTAACGCACGATGGTATCTGCGAGCGCTGCAAGAATGGTGCCTTATTGCATGTCGTACGCAACCGCTGTGTAAAAAATTCCCTGGCCTTGAGCAGCATGATCTGGCTGGAGGCCAGCGTGCAACGCATGCTCGGATGTTATACGGATAATGTGGATAGATTTATCACGCCGAGCCGGTTTTATCTGGAAAAAATGGTTGAGTGGGGCTGGCAGCGCAACCGTTTTACCTATATTCCCAACTTTGTCGATGTGGCTTCACATCACCCTGATTTTAATGCCGGGCAGGCCTTTTTATACTTCGGCAGACTGGCCCCGGAGAAAGGCCTTGCTACTTTAATAAAGGCCGCAACACAGGCACAAGTACCGCTGTGGATTGTCGGCACCGGCCCTGAGGAAATAGCACTCAAACAGCTGGCCGCTAGTCTGAGCGCCAACGTGGCATTTCTCGGTTATAAGACGGGTGAGGAATTGCACGAATTAGTGCGCCGTGCACGCGCCGTGGTGCTGCCTTCCGAATGGTATGAGAATGCGCCTATGAGTGTACTGGAGTCTTATGCCTTAGGCCGGATAGTTATCGGCGCGGCGATTGGGGGGATTCCTGAGCTCATCCGCGAAAATCAGACCGGGATAAGCTTCGAGAGCGGCAATGTCGAGGCCCTCACGGCTGCATTAAGAAACGTTGCCACTATGTCCGGTGCACAGCTCGCGGAGATGGGGCGTGCCGCACGCACCTGGGTGGAAAATGATTTTACTGTGACACGCTATCTCGAGCGTGTCTTGGATTTGTACCGCGAGTTCGGAGTCGGCGATTTAACTAATAAGTCCGCCAGATAAACAGTTAATGCTTTATGCTTGAGTATAAAGTTATTTGGAATAAGCCTGCGCAAAGGTCCGCATGAATATGTTTTCACCGATAGATAAACAGCCTGCCGGGGCTCGAGCAAAATCCATGAGCATTATGGCCTTGGGCCTGCGTGGTTTCCCGGGTATTCAAGGCGGGATTGAGACTCACGCCGAAAATCTCTACCCGTTATTGGTCAAACTGGGGTGTAAAGTCGAAGTCATCGCACGCGCATGTTATATGTCGCCCGCCATGGCCGGTGAATGGCAAGGCGTCAAATTTCGCCGCTTATGGTCGCCACGGACAAGGAGCCTGGAAACCATTATCCATACCTTCCTCGGCGTTTTATATGCCGGTGTGAAACGGCCGGACATCCTGCATATTCATGCGGTCGGTCCGGCGCTGATGGTCCCGCTGGCACGCCTGCTGGGCTTGCGGGTTGTAGTAACGCACCATGGGGCGGATTATGAACGCCAAAAATGGGGTGGTTTTGCGCGGTTCATACTACGCGTGGGGGAGCGGTTCGGCATGCGCTTTGCGCATCAGCGCATTGTCATCTCCAAGGTCATTGGCAACCTCGTGCGGGCGCGGCATGCACGCGACTCCGTGCTGATTCATAACGGTGTCGTCCTGCCGCAGTTACCCGCGAGTACCGACGTGCTGAGGAAGTTCGACCTAACGCCCAGCCGTTATATCCTGCTTGTCAGCCGGCTGGTGCCGGAGAAACGTCATCTTGATCTCATCGAGGCGTTTGCATCCGCGCATCTGGACGGCTGGAAACTGGTGCTGGTCGGCGTGTCCGAGTACCCCGACCACTATACGCGCGCCGTGCAGGCACAGGCGGATGCAACGCCGAATGTGGTATGCACTGGGTTCCAAAGCGGTTTGGCACTTCAGGAAATCTACGCTCATGCCGGCGTATTTGTACTGCCGTCATCGCACGAAGGGTTGCCGATTGCGCTGCTTGAGGCATTGAGTTACGGCCTGCCGGTTATCGCCAGCGCCATCCCCGCCAATCTCGAAATCGGTCTGGATAAAGACCGCTATTTCCCGCTCGGCGACACTAATGCACTCGCAGCATTGTTGCGCGATGCCGCCGGTAAACCATACACCGACGCGCAACGACACCAGCAGCGGGCATGGGTGCAGGAACGGTTTAATTGGGAAACAATTGCGCTGAAGACTTATGATACCTATCTGCTCGCCAGCGAAAAAGGCGAAATTATAAAGCCCTGAAAACCTGATGCGAATTCCTGAGTTCGTGCTTTTATTAGCGAGAAAAGAGTAATCAAAAGGCTATCGAATAATCTCTCGTTTAACACCCAGACAACTAAAATAAAGGCATTCCCAATGAAATTATTGATTGTCGGCGGCGCCGGTTATATCGGCTCGCACATGGTAAAGATGCTGCTTGATTACGGGCATCAGGTAGTGACGCTCGATAATCTTTCCACGGGTTATCGCGACGCGGTGCTGGGCGGCGAATTCATTCACGGCGATCTGGCCGATACGGTTTTACTCGATAGCCTGTTCAGGGAGCGGCAGTTTGACGGCGTAATGCATTTCGCTTCGTTCATCCAGGTCGGCGAATCCGTGCAACACCCTGCCAAGTATTATCAGAACAATTTCATCAATACCTTGAACCTGCTCAATGTAATGATCGCGCATGGTGCGAACAATTTTATTTTCTCATCTACTGCGGCCATTTTCGGTGAACCTCTTTACACGCCGATCAACGAGCAGCACCCGAAAAATCCCATCAATCCCTACGGCATCTCGAAATGGATGGTCGAGCAAGTGTTGGCCGATTATGATCGCGCCTACGGACTCAAACACACCTGTCTGCGCTACTTCAACGCGGCGGGTGCCGATCCCTCGGGTTTGCTCGGCGAGCGCCACAATCCGGAAACGCATTTAATTCCTTTAGTGTTGCAGACGGCCTCCGGCGTGCGCGCGCATATCAATGTTTTTGGTGATGACTATGACACGCCCGATGGCACCTGCGTGCGCGATTATATTCACATCGTCGACTTGTGCCAGGCGCATCTTCTCGCGCTCGACAAACTCCGTCAAAAGGGCGAGAGCGCGGTCTATAACCTAGGTAACGGCAACGGGTTTTCCGTGCGCGAAGTTATCGAAACCTCACGTAGGGTGACCGGCAAAAACATCAAGGTTGTCCCCGGCGCACGCCGCGATGGCGACCCCGCGCGTCTGGTTGCCGATTCAGAATTATCGCGTACAACCTTGCAGTGGACACCGAACTACGCTGACCTGGCGACCATCATCGAGCATGCTTGGAATTGGGAACAAAAACACGCTCACTGAATAGCGTTGGCGCGTGGCGAAAATTGCAGGTGAAAACCATTTCCCGATAATGGCACGTCTCGTTCGAGATTGGTCACATATGAGCTATGCATCCGCAATGGTCCATGGCTCCCTTGACTACTCCACCGTAACGGATTTGGCCAGATTGCGCGGCTGATCGATATCGGTGCCCTTGAATACGGCGGCATGGTAGGCGAGAAGCTGCAACGGCACGGTGTAAATCAGCGCTGATACATCGTCTTCCACGTGCGGTACATTCAGCACCTGCACACCCTCTGACGGTTTGACGTCTGCCGCGCCGTCGGCGAATACGATCAGCTTTCCGCCGCGCGCGCGTACTTCTTGCAAATTGGATTTGAGTTTTTCCAACAATTCATTATTGGGCGCGACGGCGATCACCGGCATGTCGGCGTCCACCAGCGCGAGCGGCCCGTGCTTCAGTTCGCCTGCGGGATAGGCCTCGGCGTGGATGTAGGAAATCTCCTTCAACTTGAGCGCCCCTTCCATCGCCACCGGATAATGCGCGCCGCGCCCCAGGAACAGCGCGTGGTGCTTGTCGGCAAATTGTTCAGAGAGGCGCTTGATGTCATCGCTCATCAACAGCGTTTGCTCGATCTTTGCGGGCAGCGACTCAAGCTGCCTGACGAGTTTGCCTTCGAGCTCCGCTGTCATCGCATGACGGCGCCCCAGCACAATGGTGAGCAGCATGAGTGCGACGAGTTGCGTGGTGAAGGCCTTGGTGGAAGCAACGCCGATCTCAGGCCCGGCGCGGGTCATGAGCACGATGTCAGACTCACGCACCAGCGAGCTTTCCGGCACGTTGCAGATGGCGAGCGAGTAACGGAAGCCGAGACGTTTTGCCTCGCGCAACGCAGCGAGTGTGTCTGCGGTCTCGCCGGACTGTGAAATCGCCACCACCAGACAGTCGGGGCTCACCACCGGGCGGCGGTAGCGGAATTCGCTTGCCACCTCGACGTTGCACGGTATACCCGCCAGCGACTCAATCCAGTAGCGCGCAATCAGTCCCGCATGGTAGCTCGTGCCGCAGGCAATGATGTGCACGCGCTTGACGGAGTTCAATATCGCGGCGGCGTTGGGGCCGAAGCTTTGTTCCAGCACGCGGCCTGCGTTGAGACGCCCTTCAAGCGTGTCGCTGACGGCGCGCGGCTGCTCGAAGATTTCTTTCAGCATGTAATGGCGGTATTCACCCCGCTCTACTGCGTCGGCGCTGAGCGTACTCACATGCACCTCGCGCGTGACCTGTTCGCCCGCCGCATTGATGATGCGCACACTGTCCCGGGTTATATCGGCCATGTCGCCGTCCTCGAGAAAAATAAAACGCCGCGTTACCGGTAGTAGCGCCGCGACATCCGAAGCGATGAAGTTCTCGCCCTCACCGAGTCCGATCACCAGCGGACTGCCGCGCCGTGCCGCGGCGAGGTGCGTGGGATCGGCGGTGCCGATGACGCCCAGCGCATAAGCGCCGTGCAACTCCATGATGGTTGCACGCAGCGCGTCAAACAGTGATAGCCCGGCTTGCAGGTGATGGTGTATCTGATGCGCCACGACTTCGGTGTCGGTCTGCGAGGTAAATGCGTAGCCTGCCTTCACCTGTTCGGCGCGCAGTGCTTCGTGGTTTTCGATAATGCCGTTGTGCACCACGGCGACGGTGCCGCTGCAGATGTGCGGATGCGCATTGGCCTCGCTCGGAACGCCGTGCGTGGCCCAGCGTGTGTGCGCAATACCGGTGCGGCCTTGCAGTGACTTGGTCACAAGCTGTGCCTCCAGCTCTGCGACCTTGCCCACCGCCCGCGCGCGCGTGAGTTTGTTGTGCGCATCAAGCACCACCGCGCCGGCGGAGTCATAACCGCGATACTCCAGGCGCTTGAGGCCCTCAATCAGCGCGGGCATTACATCACGTGCTGCTACGGCTCCGATGATTCCGCACATAAATTTACTCGAAATTATTTTATTAATTTATATAAGAGCAGCCTGGTAAACGCTCACTACAATGCTCGCTATTTCTTCTTGGGTCTTTCCCAATCGTCCAGTGTCTGCTGTTTTACTCGCGTTAAAGTCAATTTGTCCGCCGGTGCATTAGACGTGATAGTCGATCCCGCACCAATCGTGGCGCCAGATCCAATCTCCACCGGAGCAACAAGCTGCGTGTCTGAACCTACGAAGACATCGTCGCCGATAATCGTGCGGTGTTTGTTCACGCCGTCATAGTTGCAGGTGATGGTGCCAGCGCCGATGTTGACATTTTTTCCAACCGTGGTATCGCCCACATAACTCAGGTGATTGATCTTGGAGCCTGCGCCAATCACCGATTTTTTTACCTCAACAAAATTGCCGATGTGTACATTTTCCGCAAGTCTGGTTTCAGGGCGGATGCGCGCGAATGGACCAATCCTGCAACCGGCTTCGATGGCTGAGTCTTCGATAACGCAATTGGCATGGATCTCCACGTCATCGCCGATGCGCGCATTGCGTATCCAAACATTTGGGCCGATGCGTACCCGGTTACCCAGTGTTACCTTGCCTTCGAATATTACATTCGCATCGATAAACACATCGCTGCCCGTGATTAATTCACCGCGCAGATCAAAGCGCGCAGGATCGGAAAGAGTTACTCCCCTTATCATCAGTTGATGTGCCTGCGCACGCTGATAATGCCGCTCCAATTCCGCGAGTTGCGCCTTGTTGTTAACGCCGATGGCCTCGATGGTTGACGCGGGGGCTACGGTGTTGATGGCCACATTATCGCGCGCAGCCATTGCGATAATATCGGTCAAATAAAATTCGCCCTGTGCATTATCAGTTTGCAACGCAGTTACCCATGTACGCAAACGTTCGGCATCGACGGCTAAAATGCCGGTATTGATTTCGGTAACTTGGCGCTCCGCAGTACTGGCGTCTTTTTCCTCGATGATGCGCAGCACTTGGTTTTGACTGTTGCGCAGAATGCGTCCATAGCCAGTCGCGTCGTTCTGGTGCATGGTCAACAAACCGACGGCATTGTCTGCCACTGCCAGTAAGCGCTGCAAAGTATCAGCGGATATCAACGGAACATCGCCGTAAAGAATCAGTACCTTATCACCGCTCGCCACAAACGGCATCGCCTGCGCTACCGCATGGCCGGTACCGAGTTGCTCGGCCTGTTCTACCCAATGGACATTAATGTGCTTCAGCTGTGTGGGTACAGCGTTGCCGCCATAGCCGTAAACGATATGAATTTGCCGAGCATTCAAGCGCTGAGCAGTTAGCACTACGTGTTCAAGCAAGGATTTCCCGGCCAGTGGGTGAAGGACTTTGGGCAGACTGGAGCACATGCGCGTGCCCTGGCCCGCCGCCAGGATGATGACACTAAGGCTCATGATTCAAAGAGCGCCTTCGTTATGAGTTGTAGGGAATAAAATTAAAGCACATCGAGCCAGGTTAAGGTTAGTGCAGGTATGCGCGGCACTTTAGCATATTTACTTATTATTGGCGGATACATGGCCTAATACGCGGAAGGAAAGGTGGGCGCCGCCGGAAAGGGCTGAGTTGTGTTCTTGCCCAAAGGCGCTGTGGTAGTTCTGTAACTAAAGCCTATTGTATGTTTTCTCAGCTTCGTTTTCCCGGACTGGCCGCTCCTGAACGTTACTCGATTAAGGGTCTGTTTATTGGCCCAGCTTTTTGCGCAGGCGTTGGATGGCCTGCAATTGGGCAACGGCAGCGGCGAGTTCACCCGCGGCCTTGGCGTAATCGAACTCGCTACTCTTGTCCTGCATGGCATGCTCGGCGCGCTGCTTGGCCTCCAGGGCCGCCGCCTCGTCAACATCTTTGGCGCGCAATGCCGTGTCGGAGAGTATGGTCACCACGTGCGGCTGAATTTCCAGAATACCGCCTGAGACATAAAACGATTCTTCGCCACCCTCCGGGGTTTGCACCCGGACTTCGCCGGGTTGCAGCGTGGTGAGCAAGGGCGTGTGACGCGGCAGTATGCCCAGCTCGCCCATGGTGCCGGGGGCGAATACCATGGTTGCGGCGCCGGAATAAATTTCGGCTTCAGCACTGACAATGTCGACGTGTATTGTTGTGGCCATTATTTTAAATACTCAATATCTTGATACTTTCATTTAAAGCGTCTTGGCCTTTTCGACGGCCTCTTCAATGGTGCCGACCATGTAGAACGCCTGCTCGGGCAGGTGGTCGTATTCGCCGCTAACGATACCCTTGAAGCCGCGGATGGTATCTTTCAGCGACACATATTTTCCGGGGCTACCGGTGAATACCTCGGCGACGAAGAACGGCTGCGACAGGAAGCGCTGAATTTTGCGCGCGCGGGACACGGTCTGTTTGTCGTCTTCGGACAATTCGTCCATACCCAGAATCGCGATGATGTCTTTCAGTTCTTTATAACGCTGCAAGGTACCCTGTACTGCACGCGTGGTGTCGTAATGTTCCTGACCGATAACCAGCGGATCGAGCTGGCGGCTGGTAGAGTCAAGCGGATCCACGGCAGGGTAGATACCCAGCTCGGCAATCTGGCGCGACAGCACCACGGTGGCGTCCAAATGCGAAAAAGTTGTGGCCGGTGACGGATCGGTCAAATCATCCGCAGGCACATATACGGCCTGAACCGAGGTGATCGAACCGGTCTTGGTCGAAGTGATGCGCTCCTGCAAGGCACCCATTTCGGCGGCCAGCGTCGGCTGATAGCCCACGGCGGACGGCATACGGCCCAGCAGCGCGGACACTTCGGTACCGGCCAGGGTGTAACGATAAATGTTATCGACGAAGAACAGTACATCGCGGCCTTCGTCGCGGAAGAATTCAGCCATGGTCAGGCCGGTCAGCGCGACGCGCAAACGGTTACCCGGCGGCTCGTTCATCTGGCCGTACACCATGGCGACTTTGGATTCGCTCAAGTTGTCCAGCTTGATGACGCCCGACTCTGCCATTTCGTGGTAAAAATCGTTGCCTTCGCGGGTGCGCTCGCCAACGCCGGCGAATACCGACAGACCGCCGTGCTCCTTAGCGATATTGTTGATCAGTTCGAGCATGTTCACGGTCTTGCCCACGCCCGCGCCGCCGAACAGGCCGACCTTACCGCCTTTGGCGAACGGACAAACCAGATCGATGACCTTGATGCCGGTTTCCAGCAATTCGGTACTCGCAGCCAATTCATCGAAGTCCGGCGCCTTGCGATGGATAGGCGAGCGCGACTCTGCGGCAATCGGCCCCTGTTCATCAATGGGGTTGCCGAGCACGTCCATGATGCGGCCCAGAGTGTGCTTACCCACCGGCACGGAGATGGCAGCGCCGGTATTTTCCACGGAAATGCCGCGGCGTAAGCCATCGGTGGAGCCCATTGCGATGGTGCGCACCACGCCGTCACCCAATTGCTGCTGAACTTCGAAGGTCAGGCCGACCTCTTTCGCAATCAGTGCATCGTAAATATTCGGCATGGCATCGCGTGGAAATTCCACGTCGACCACAGCGCCGATAATTTGCACAATTTTTCCGGTACTCATATCCATGCTCAATTCCTCTTACTTCGTAGGGTGGGCACTGCCCACCTTGCCTTGTGTTGGTGGGCAGTGCCCACCCTACATTATTAAACCGCCGCGGCGCCCGCCACGATCTCGGACAGCTCTTGTGTAATCGACGCCTGACGCGCCTTGTTATAGGCGAGTTGCAGGTCGGAGATGATATCGCCGGCATTGTCCGACGCGTTTTTCATAGCCACCATGCGCGCGGCCTGCTCGGAGGCGACATTTTCCAATACGCCCTGATAAACCAACGACTCAATGTAGCGCGCAAGCAACTGGTCGAGCACCTCTTTGGCCTCGGGCTCGTAGATATAATCCCACTGATGACCGAGCTCCGTATTCTCGTCGGGCTGTAGTGGTAACATCTGCTGTACCTGCGGGCGCTGCACGATGGTGTTCACGAATTCGTTGTAGACCAGGAACAGCCGGTCAATACGCCCTTCATTATAGGCATCAAGCATAACCTTCACGGTGCCGATCAGGCTCACGATCGACGGTGCATCGCCGAGGTGCGAAACCTGCGCCACGATATTGCCGCCGAGGCGCTTGAAGAACCCCGCGCTCTTGGCCCCAACCGTGCAAATATCCACCGCCGTGCCCTGCTGGCTCCATTCCTTCATGGCAACCACCGTGGTCTTGAACAGATTGCTGTTCAGGCCGCCGGCAAGGCCGCGGTCGGAAGACACAATAATAAATCCGACGCGCTTGACGGTGCGATCTTGCAGATAAGGGTGTTGGTATTCCGGGTGGGCATGTGCCAAATGGCCGATCACGTTGCGAATCTTCTGCGCATAAGGACGCGCGGCGCGTACGCGCTCATTAGCCTTGCGCATCTTGCTGGTCGCCACCATTTCCATGGCGCGCGTGATCTTCTGCGTGTTCTTGACGCTCTTGATCTTGGTGCGTATTTCTTTGCCGCTTGCCATGTATTTCTATACCTATGCGATTCGTCAAACCACCCTCATCCCAACCTTTTCCCGGAGGGAGAAGGGGTCATTCCCGCTCCCCTTGGGAGAGGGTCAGGGGTGTGGGTCTACCAAACATTACTCGATTTAAACTGGGTCAGCGCCGCACGCAACGCGTTTTCGATATCGGAGCTGTAATCACCCGTAGCGTTGATCGTGTCCATCAAATCGGCCTGATTAGATTTCATGTAGGTGTGCAGTGCGTGCTCGAAGCCCTGAATCTTGCTGACTTCCACATCATCCAGAAAACCCTGGTTGGCAGCGAACAGCGAGACGCCGATTTCCGCCACGCTCATCGGCGCGTATTGTTTCTGCTTCATCAGCTCGGTAACGCGCTGGCCGCGCTCGATCTGCTTGCGCGTGCTCTCGTCGAGGTCGGAGGCGAACTGTGCGAATGCGGCAAGTTCACGGTACTGCGCCAAGTCGAGACGCACGCCGCCGCCGAGTTTCTTGACGATTTTGGTCTGCGCCGCGCCACCTACGCGCGATACCGACAAGCCCGCGTTGATGGCGGGGCGGATACCGGCGTTGAACAAATCGGATTCCAAAAATATCTGACCGTCGGTGATCGAGATTACGTTGGTCGGCACGAAGGCGGACACGTCGCCGGCCTGGGTTTCAATAATCGGCAGGCCGGTGAGCGAGCCGGTCTTGCCCTTGACGGCGCCGTTGGTGATCTTTTCCACATAATCGGCATTGACGCGCGCCGAGCGCTCCAGCAACCGCGAGTGCAGATAAAACACATCGCCCGGATACGCTTCGCGGCCCGGCGGGCGGCGCAACAACAGCGATACCTGACGATAGGCCCAAGCCTGCTTGGTTAAATCATCGTACACAATCAGCGCGTCTTCGCCCTTGTCGCGGAAGTACTCGCCCATGGTGCAACCGGAGTAGGGCGCGATGAACTGCATCGCGGCGGAGTCCGAGGCGGTAGCGGCCACAACAATCGTGTGCGCCAATGCGCCGTGCTCTTCGAGCTTGCGCACCACGTTGGCAACCGACGATGCCTTTTGACCGATAGCGACGTAAATGCATTTAATGCCGGTATTTTTCTGATTGATGATGGCGTCGATGGCGACAGCGGTCTTGCCGGTCTGGCGATCGCCGATGATTAATTCGCGCTGACCGCGGCCGATTGGCACCATGGCGTCGATGGCCTTGAGGCCGGTCTGCACCGGCTGGTTCACCGACTGGCGGGCGATAACACCGGGCGCGACCTTCTCGATAGGTGAGGTCATGCTGGTGTTGATCGGACCCTTGCCATCAATCGGCACACCCAAGGCGTCAACCACGCGTCCGAGCAGGGCTTCGCCCACTGGCACTTCCAGAATTCGGTTGGTACACTTGACGCTGTCGCCTTCGGAGATATGCTCGTAAGAGCCCAGGATCACCGCGCCGACTGAGTCGCGCTCAAGGTTTAGCGCCATGCCGTAGGTATCGCCCGGGAACTCCAGCATTTCACCTTGCATAACGTCGGCGAGGCCGTGGATGCGCACAATACCGTCCGTGACGCTGATCACACTGCCTTCGGTGCGCGCCTCGGTAACGATCTTGAAGTTCTCGATGCGCTGCTTGATGAGATTGCTAATTTCTGACGGGTTAAGTGCCATTTGTACTTCCTCGATATCAAATTCCGTAGCATGCGCCAAGCGCACGATTTAAATCTTTTTGCCGGTTCGTGCGCCTGGCGCACGCCAACTTAGTTATTCAAAGCTTCCTTAACGGGCCAGAGCGGTGCTCAGTCGGCTCAGTTGTTCGCGCGCCGAGCCGTCAATGACGGTATCCCCGGCGCGCACAATCACACCACCTATCAGGCTTTTATCAATGCTGCACGTCAGGCTGATAACCCGCCCCAGACGGGCCTGCAGCGCCTTGGCGATCGTGCCTTGCTGCTCGTCGCTCAGCGGCTGCGCGGAAATAACTTCGGCCTGCAAAGTGCCTTCGGCCTCAGCGCGCTGCACTTCGTATAGCGCCGCGATTTCCACCAGCACATCCAGACGGTGATTTTCGATCAGCAGCTTGATGAAGTTTTGCCCTGTATCGCTCAACTTGCCGGTGCTGACGTCGAGAAATAACTGCGTCAGCTGGTCGTTCGATACGCGCGGATTGCCGATGATCGACTGCATCTGCGGATCGGAGGCGATGGTGGCGGCGAGGTGTAGCATCTCGGACCAATTCTTCAGCCCGCCTGCGCCTTCTGCGCGCGCCAAGTCGAACACGGCTTGTGCGTAGGGACGCGCGAGGGTAATTTTCTCAGCCATGTTTGCTTATGCGCCTTAAATCTGTGCGGTCAGTTGGTTGAGCAAATCGTTGTGCGCCTTTGCGTCGATTTCGCGGTTTAGAATTTTTTCTGCGCCAGCGATGGCAATCGATACGACCTGGCCACGCAATCCTTCCTTGGCGCGGTTGATCTCCTGATCAATCTCGGCACGGGCCGAGATCAGCAGACGTTCGCCTTCTACACGCCCGGCCCCTTTGGCCTCTTCCACGATCTCGCTGGCGCGCTTTTCGGCCTGGGCAAGAATCTCGGCGGCTTGCGATTTGGCCTTGTGCAAGG
>JBDSMM010000116.1:0-2743 GCA_039915825.1 Gammaproteobacteria bacterium
GGCCGATCTCCGGGTTGTTGCCGGCGTAGCTCAATTTGATAAATTGCTCTTGCAAGGGATCTTCACGCCTGCGCACAAACGGTGCCCCGGGCGCGCCACTAATACCACCCGCACGACCCGCTTCGACTTGCGCATATTTGGTCGTGAGCTCGAAACGGTGGCCGGGGATGGGCGTATAACCCAGCCTTAAATCGGTGGAGAGTGTCTCAAAATCACTGTTCGGAACCTTGCCTTGCGGACTCGCATAATCATCTGCCGTGCGTGAGTTCACACCGAGCAGCAGATCCATCTTGTTACCCAAACCCTCTAGCTCGACTCGCCCTCCATAGAGACTGTTTACACTGGAGTATTCAAGCGCGCGTAGACGCGAGGTGAGTCGAAACGGGCCTTCGATATCGCCAGTAGCACGACGCGTGATAATGTTGATGACGCCCGCCAATGCATCGGGACCGTACAGCGAAGAGGCCGGGCCACGAATGACTTCGATGCGCTCAATCTGGTTCGGATCAAGCAACGTGTATTCTAGACCGGTGCGCCCGCGGAAGCGGTCGCCATCAATCAGCAATAATGTGCGTGCATCATTCGAATTGAAGCCGCGCATGGTGACCTGGCCTTCAATACCGCCGGCACGCGACAGTGAAACGCCGGGCACTTGCTCCAGCAGGTCGAGCGTGGTGCGGGCATTGCGAGCCGCGATTTCTTCACGCGTAATAACCGTCACCGCCTTGCTGATGAGATCGGGATCGCGCTCGAAAGGTGTGCCGGTGATGATAATCTTTACGACCTCGCGCGCGGTATCCGAAGAGTTTTCTGGAGAGTGCTGGCTATCATCGACGAGCGCTGGGTTCAGTTCCTCAGTGCTGATGGCGGGCAGGCTGGTAACGCAAAGAAATACAGCGATTAAGGAAGGGCGGGTTTGCATATAGCACCGGCGAATAATTCAATAAATGAGAGTTGCTTAAGGCAGTATCTCAGACAAGAGATACCGTAACAATAATATCTGCCTTACAATTTAATTAATGGCCGGAATTCTGTCCGTGCACCAGCGCCTCTTGCTTCGCTGCCTGATCCATTGCCACATATTCTTGTGGTGTTATAACCGGCAGGCGTTTCACGAAGGCTACAATCGCCCAGATTTTGTCATCGCTGTGCGAGGTTCCCCAGGCGGGCATACCGGTCATCTTGATGCCGTTCTTTATCACCCAGAACAGCTCGGATGCATTAAATTCCTTGGCGGATTCAGCCAATTTTGGCGCGCGCGGATTGAGCCCCTTGTTGAGTTCCGTAGGATAGAGGCCGGGCCGACCGTGGCAGGACACACACATCTCACGGTAATGATATAAGCCTTCCTTGATCAAGGCGGCATCGGTAAGCAAAGGTGCCTTGATCTGCTTGGCGTGGTAGCTGATGGAGCGATCGCTGGTCGTGCTCAGAGCCCAACGAACGAGGGGATTATCGGGTTGCGTGGCAGCTACATTGTATAGGCCGGAATAAATGATCAGGAGCGCAGTTCCCATCATGATGATAATAAAAATTGCGATAGCAGCGAAAACTTTCATTTCTTTAATCCTTATTGTGTGCAATCATCGGCGTTGATGCTGATTATTTGCACGCCAGCCATAGGCCTCGCGTTCAAATGGATTATCAAGATAGGGATTACCTCCCCGCAGCCAGACATACAAACCGGCTAGCAGATAAGCAGGGATAAAAAATAACCCCCAGCGCTCATATTGCCGGACGTGCACGCGTTCATGTTCACGGGTGCTTTCAAGACAGCCCTGATCACGGCCCAACACCACATGACCTAATGTTATTGCCGCCCAGCCATGCGCGCCGTACTTCACAGTAAAAAGCCGTGCAAGGAAGCCGCCGTGCACTTCAATAACGCCGCTGACGATGTGCGACCTCCCGCCGCTCAGCCAGGCGAAGGGAATGAATAACAGGCCGAGGCAGCTTGGCGGAAAGGCCCAAACATAAAACCAATATCGCATCACACGCAACGGAGGCGCCGGTAAAAAGCCAGGCTGGCGAGGGGATACCTTAGGCCATGCGCGCCATTTCCCGGCATGATTCCGCGCAATCGCGGCAGATTTCTGCGCAGGCTGCCATGGTTGTGTCGTCATCGTATTGCTCACAGTCTTCAGCGCAGCGTTCGCATACTTGAGCGCACACTCCACAGGCCTGCGCATGAAATTCAGAGCCGCGTAACATATAGTGTGCGCTGAGCTGGCAGATTTCTTCGCAGTCTAGCAGCAGCCGTAAATGTTCCGGCTGCACGTGTTCTCCGCCCATCTCATGGCAATAGGCCAGGGTCTCGGTACAGGCGCGCGCGCAGTCCAGGCAGAGGCGGATGCATTCATCAAGTTGCTGGCGCATGCCGACACCGTAGTCTTTCTGGTCTTTAGGGCCGGTGCGATCTACTGTGTATTTATCCATCATGTTCTCCTTCGTGGTCTGGGGGTGGGTTAAGCCGGTAATCAGTGGGTTGGCAGCGTTTTCAGGCGCTGCTTCTAAAGGAGACAGCGAACGCGGTAGTTCGTTCAAGCCAGGCTCTAAACGGCGCTTATATTTAGGAGCTCTGATTAGGCCCTGAATGATTGTACAATCACGCGGAAGCATAAGGGCGGTGAGCGTGGAAATACAAACTTTGGGCGCGTGGTGGATGTGGCTGGGCTTTTTCGTGTTTGTCGTGGCGATGGTGGCCGTTGACATCATGGTGCTTAATAAACAAGGTGCGCATAAG
>JBDSMM010000095.1:0-3770 GCA_039915825.1 Gammaproteobacteria bacterium
AAGGCCGTTAAATTCCAGAGCGGTGAGGTTAAGACGCGCGACAAAATTCTCACCAGCACCGATGCCGTGGGCAAGCTTGCCAGTATTCCGATCGTCGTGCAGACCGTTAATGCAGCCAATAAAAATCCAACGGTGCGCAAGGTCATGGATAAAATTCTGGGCGTACACCAAGACGCGCTATTGCCCGAGTATCACAGCGATACGCTGCGCAAGCGCGAATCCTCACGTACGCGCGGCAATGGGGCAGTAACAGCCGAACCCACAACACATACGCAAGGCAAGGTTGCATTGTTTGCCACCTGCTACGGTAATTATAACGAACCGCAACTCGGCGCAGATTTAATTGCAATATTCGAGCATAACGGCATCGCCGTGCGCCTGGCGGAAAAAGAGCAATGCTGCGGTATGCCCAAGCTTGAACTAGGCGACCTCGAAGCCGCGCGGCGGGCCAAGGACGCCAATATTCCCGTATTGGCCAAGCTCGTTGATGAAGGCTGGGATATCATCGCGCCAGTGCCGTCCTGTGTGTTGATGTTCAAGCAGGAACTGCCGATGATTTTCCCGGATGACCCTGAGGTCATGAAAGTGCGTGATGCGATTTTCGATCCGTTCGAGTATTTGCAACTGCGCCATCGGGGCGGCAAACTCAGGGCGGATTTCAAGCAGCCGTTAGGCAAGGTGTCTTATCATGTCGCCTGCCATCAGCGCGTGCAGAATGTCGGCATGAAGACACGCGAGATTCTGGAGCTGGTGCCTGGCACCCAGGTCGAGGCCATTGAGCGCTGTTCGGGTCATGATGGAACCTACGCGGTCAAGAGCGAGTTTCACGAGATATCGATGAAGATCGGCAAGCCGGTGGTCGACCGTATTAAAAAGGCTGCGCCCGATTACTATACGAGCGATTGCCCGATTGCCGGCCATCATCTGGAAAACGGCCTGGCGGACGGCACCAAGTCGACGCATCCATTAACGCTGTTGCGCATCGCCTATAGTATTTAAGCCTATAATATTTAAAAGAATAAAGAAGGTGGCGTGCGCTGTGCGCCCACGTCGGCAAAGAAGCCTACATCGTGCGCGCAACGCACACTACGGATTTAGGGAGGAATATGGCACACGAAGGTTATCATGAGCCGGTAGACGAACTCAGTGACAGTACGCGCGACATGCACCGCGCGATTGAGTCGCTTATGGAAGAACTGGAAGCGGTAGATTGGTACGCGCAACGCGTGGACGCCTGCAAGGACAACGACTTGCGCGCTATCCTGACCCATAATATGAACGAAGAAAAAGAGCATGCCGCCATGGTGCTCGAATGGCTACGCCGCCGCGACCCCATCATGGACAAACATTTACGCACTTACCTGTTTACCGATAAATCGATTATCGATTTGGAAGATGAACATAAGGACTGAACTATGGAAAAACTGAGCCATGACATGTTGTATTCGCTGGAGCAATACGCGCGTATCCGCCCCGATTTCCGTATAAAGCTCATGGAGCACAAAAAACTGCGTCAGATCGCCTTAGGCCCCAATGCCAGACTGCACTTCGAAGACCGCCTTACCATGCACTACCAGATTCAGGAAATCCTGCGCGCCGAACGCATCTTCGAGCCGGAAGAAATTACCACCGAGATGGCCGCGTATAACCCACTTATCCCCGATGGTAGTAACTGGAAGGCCACTTTCATGCTTGAGTATGATGACATTAAGGAGCGCAAGGTGGCCTTGGCGAAAATGACCAACATCGAAGATCGCCTGTGGGTCAAGATTGACGGATTTGAACACGTCTGGGGAATTGCCGATGAGGATCTTGAGCGCTCCAATGACAAAAAGACGGCCTCAGTACATTTTCTGCGCTTTGAGCTGACAGCGGAGATGGTCGCCGCCGCCAAGGCGGGCGCAGACATCGGTATCGGCATTGAGCATCCGGCCTATTGTTATCAGGTCGATCCCATTCCGGATAACGTGCGTACGGCCTTGCTGGTCGATCTGGACTAACGGAAGGTTACATAATTAATTCAATGTCAAAGCAATTGCCCGGCATCGCATTAGCACTTTTCGTTACCGCTGTGACGTCACCTTTATTCGCTGCGCCCGACAAATTCGAATATGACTTTGACGAACCCAAGCCGTGGCAGGAAACCGAAAAAGCACTGCCCGCTTATCCGCGCGATGAAGATTTGCTGCCCATAAATGTCCAGACAGCCAATGCTGATTTCAAATTTTTTATAGACAGCAAAACAATCGCGGTCACCGAGGACGACGTGGTAACGTACACTACCGTCATTACGTCCAGCTCTGGTGCCAAAAATGTTCTACGTGAAGGGCTGCGCTGCGGATTCGCACAATACAAGCTATATGCCTACGGAACGGCCGATCAAAATTTCTATGCGAACAAAGTGCCCGAATGGCAGAGCATACCTAAAAATGGCACCAATTCTTACCGCAAGGAATTGGCTCACTATATGTGTGGCGAAAATTTATTGCCGCTCAAACCAAAACAAATCGTAGATCGCATACGTTACCCAGAACACATCCCCACTGTAAGTAATTAATCCATATTCATGTTGGTTGTCCCGAGGTTTATTTAAAGTATGAGCCGTGCCTATGATGCCGCCGCGATAGAGGTTCTGACGGGGCTTGATCCGGTGCGTCGCCGCCCCGGTATGTACACGGACACCTCGCGCCCCAATCACTTGGCCCAGGAAGTTGTCGACAATAGCGTCGATGAGGCCATAGCCGGACATGCCAGCCGCATCGAAATCACCCTGCACGAAGATGGCTCTCTTGAAGTGCGCGATGATGGTCGCGGCATGCCGGTGGATATTCACCCGGAAGAAGGTGTTTCCGGCGTTGAGGTCATCCTTACCCGTCTGCACGCCGGCGGTAAATTCTCCAACAAGAGCTATCAATTTTCCGGCGGTTTGCACGGCGTGGGTATTTCCGTAGTTAATGCCTTATCGAAGCGACTCGAGGTATGGGTGCGGCGTGGCGGTAAGGAATATCACATGGCCTTCATATCAGGAGACAAGCTTTCCGAACTTACCGTCGTCGGCACCGTCGCCAAACAAACGAGTGGAACTACTATCCGCTTCTGGCCCGATGAAAAATTCTTCGACAGCTCAAAATTTTCCCTCGCGCGCCTCAAGCACGTACTGCGCGCCAAGGCCGTTTTATGCTCGGGTCTATACGTTAAATTTACCGACGCGGCGAGCGGCGAAGTTGACGAATGGCAGTATGACGATGGCCTCAAAGCTTACTTATTAGACGAACTGAAGGGCGCGGCAATATTGCCAGACGAGCCCTTTATCGGCAGCCTGCAAGGTAATAACGAGGCCGCCGATTGGGCCGTTGCCTGGCTGCCCGAGGGCGGCGAGATGATCGCCGAGAGTTACGTCAATCTGATCCCCACGACCATGGGTGGCACGCACATTAATGGCCTGCGTGGCGGACTCACCGAGGCCATGCGCGAATTTTGCGAGTTTCGCAATCTGTTGCCGCGCGGCGTCAAGCTCATCCCCGAGGACGTGTGGGACAAGTGCAGCTATATCTTGTCGGTCAAGCTGCAAGACCCGCAGTTCTCCGGGCAGACCAAGGAGCGCCTATCGTCACGCGAGTGCGCGGTGTTTGTCTCGGGCGTTACCAAGGACGCCTTCAGCCTGTGGCTCAATCAGCATACCGACATGGGCGAGCGCCTCGCCGAATTGGCGATTAACAGTGCGCAGGGGCGCATGCGCGCCGCCAAAAATGTAGTGCGTAAAAAGATCA
>JBDSMM010000004.1:0-17683 GCA_039915825.1 Gammaproteobacteria bacterium
CGTCCGGGATAGTCGGCGCGCCCTCGTACAAGACCAGTGTCGTGCCTGCGGCCAGCGGTCCGTAGGCGACATAAGTGTGACCGGTGACCCAGCCGACATCGGCGGTGCACCAGAATACGTCCTGGTCATGAATATCGAACACCCACTTCATGGTGATTATGGCGCCCAGCAGATAACCGGCGCTGGAGTGCTGGATGCCCTTGGGCTTGCCCGTGGAGCCGGAGGTGTAGAGCAGAAACAGTGGGTGCTCGCTTTCTACCCACACCGGATCGCACCGCTCATTCATGCCTTGCACCGCGTCATGCCACCAGATATCGCGGCCTTCCTGCATGCTGATTTCCTGACCACTGCGCTTGAGCACGATCACGGTTTCAATCGTCACACAGCCCTTGGCGAGCGCCTTGTCGCTCGCGACCTTGAGTTCAATGATCTTGCCGCCACGCGTGCCGCCGTCGGCGGTGATGAGTAATTTCGCGCCAGCGTCTTCGATGCGGTCTTTCAGAGATTCAGCGGAAAATCCGCCGAATACCACGGAATGAATCGCACCGATGCGCGCGCAGGCCTGCATCGCAATAACTGCCTCGGGTACCAGCGGCAGGTAGATGACGACGCGGTCACCCTTGACGATGCCATTAGCCTTCAGGGTATTGGCAAAGCGGCATACCTCACCATGCAGTTCGCCGTAGCTGATGTGACGCACGTCGCCATTTTCGCCTTCAAAGATAATTGCAGTCTTGTCGGATTTTTCATCGAGATGGCGGTCGAGACAGTTATAGGAGACGTTAAGCAGACCATCGCTGAACCACTCAAAATGCGGAGCGCCCTCGCTGTTGAGCACCCGTTTGAAGGGCGTGCGCCAGATGATTTCATCCAGCGCGAGCGTGCCCCAGAATTTCTCGTAGTCATCCGCCGCTTTCTGGTGCAACGCCTGTAAATCATCAAGACTCTGAATGCGCGCCTTCACCACGAATGACGCCGGTGGCGGGAATAGGCGGTCTTCTTGCAGCGTGGATTGAATATTCTCGATGGTCATGAAATTTTCATTGCCTTGCATTTATATTCCCTGAGAACCGGCTGCCCGCAAAGCAACATAGGTCGGATCAAGCGTAGCGTATCTCCCTTGAGGGTAGGGTGAGCAATCATCGTCGGATAAGCTGCACTTGATCCTACCTACCCATCTTACAGCGCACCCATCCCAATGATGTGGTAGCCGCTATCCACATAAACAATTTCACCGGTGATGCCCGAGGCGAGGTCAGAGCACAAAAAGGCGGCGGTATTGCCAACTTCTTCGATGCTCACATTCCTGCGCAGCGGGGCATTTTTTTCGACCTGTTCCAGCATCTTGCGGAAATCGCTGATGCCGGCGGCGGCCAAGGTCCGAATCGGCCCGGCGGACACTGCATTAACGCGTATGCCCTCCGGCCCCAAGCTGTGTGCCAGATAGCGCACATTGGCCTCGAGGCTGGCCTTAGCCAAGCCCATCACATTGTAATTCGGCATGGCGCGTTCGGCGCCGAGATAGCTCAGGGTTAGCAACGCGCCGTTACGTCCCTGCATCATCTTGCGCCCGGCCTTGGCCAGCGCGGCGAAGCTGTAGGAGCTGATGTCATGTGCAATGCGAAACCCCTCGCGCGTCACGCAATCCAGGTATGACCCCTCAAGTTCGTTGCGCGGCGCATAGGCCACTGAGTGAATGATGATGTCCAGGCCGTCCCAGAAATCGTCAAGACGCTCGAACACGGTCTCAATTTGTTCATCGCTACCGACATCGCAGGGCATCGTGATGTCCGACCCGCATTCGGCGGCCATTTTCTCGACACGCTCCTGAAGTTTTTCATTTTGATACGTAAAGGCGAGTTCCGCACCCTCACGACGCATGGCCGCAGCGATACCCCAAGCGATGGAGCGATTGCTGGCGAGCCCAACGATGAGTGCGCGTTTGCCTTGCAGAAATGCCATGGTAGTTTCCTTATGTTTTTCAGCGGGAGATGGTTGCCGCAAAAATACCGCACCTAGCCCCTATAAACAACCGGGGATAAACAACTCTGGCTATTTACGATGAATCGGGAGAGGGGTTGCGTAAACGTGCGCTATAATACAGGATTAGGCAAATGAAATTGCCTGGTAATTTTCGCGGTCGTTTGTTCGTTTGTCTACCCATGATGACGCTAATGGCCGTCACTCTTTCCGGCTGCGATCAGCCTTGGAACAATCCCTATCCTGCGGGCGAAGAGCAGAAAAATATTTTATATTCGGCGTTCACGGAACGCCCTAAACACCTTGATCCTGCGCAATCGTACGCGGCAAATGAGGCGGTTTTCACCGCGCAGATTTATGAGCCGCCACTGCAATACGATTATTTAAAGCGCCCTTATACGCTTATCCCCCTCACGGCTACTCAGGTGCCGCAGGCAGTTTATCTGGATGTGGGTGGCCAGCCTGTCCCCAGCGATGCAGCGGCCAGCGAAATAGCCTACAGCGTCTACGATGTTACGATCAAACCCGGCATCCTTTATCAACCGCACCCCGCTTTTGCGCGCGATGCGGGAGGCAAATATATTTATCATGACTTGACCGCGCAGGAGGTCAAAAAAATCACCGCGCTCGCTGATTTCAGGAAAACCGGCACGCGTGAATTAATAGCCGCGGATTACGTTTATGAGATCAAGCGTCTTGCCCATCCGCGCCTGCAATCACCCATACTCGGCGTGATGAACGATTATATCGTAGGACTCAAAGAGTATGCCGAAACGTTAAGCCAGGCAAACGCTGCGCAGACCCAGGCCGGCGACAACAATGCCTACCTCGATCTCACCCGTTATCCACTGGAAGGTGCCGCGGTGGTTGACCGCTACACGTACCGCATCAAGGTAAAAGGCAAATATCCGCAAATACTCTATTGGTTGGCGATGCCATTTTTTGCACCGGTCGCGCCGGAGGTGGATCGCTTTTACACGCAGCCGGGTTTAGCGGAAAAAAATCTTAACCTGGATTGGTATCCGGCAGGGACCGGCCCGTATATGCTGACGATGAATAATCCCAATCGGCAAATGGTACTGGAGCGCAATCCAAATTTTCGCGGCGAGCTTTATCCGAGCGAAGGCGAGCGGGGTGATATTAAAAATGGCCTGCTCGTCGATGCCGCTAAACCGATGCCGTTTATTGACAAAGTGGTGTATAGCCTGGAGAAGGAAAGCATCCCTTACTGGAGTAAATTCCTGCAAGGATATTACGATGTATCGGGCATAAGTTCCGACAGCTTCGACCAGGCAATCCGCATTGGCGCGCAAGGCGATGCGGCGCTAAGCCCGGCGATGCAGGCCAAGGGTATAGAATTGCTCACCGCCGTCGAACCCTCTATTTTTTACCTGGGTTTCAATATGCTAGACCCGGTCGTCGGCGGCTATAGTGAACAGGCGCGCAAGCTGCGCCTGGCTATTTCAATTGCCGTCGATGAGGAGGAATCCATCTCTATTTTCCGCAACGGACGCGGCATCGCGGCTCAGGGGCCGATCCCGCCGGGGATCAGCGGGTATATAGAAGGGCGTGAGGGCATTAATCCTTCTGTGTATGATTGGGTGAACGGAAAACCGCAGCGTAAATCAATTGATGAGGCCCGCCGCTTATTAGCTGAGGCCGGCTATCCGAATGGACGCGATGCACAGACCGGCAAGCCACTGTTGCTTAGTCTCGATACCACCGCCTCTGGCCCCGATTTCAAATCGTATCTGGACTGGATGCGCCGACAGTTTCGGAAAATTAATCTACAACTAGTGGTGCGCGATACCGACTACAACCGCTTTCAGGACAAAATAGAGAATGGCACGGCTCAAATGTTCCAGTTCGGCTGGAATGCGGATTACCCTGACCCGGAAAATTTCCTGTTCCTGCTCTACGGTCCCAATAGCCGGGTATTGAAGCACGGTGAGAACTCGGCGAATTACGACAACCCTGAATTCAATCGCCTGTTCGAGCAAATGAAAAATATGGAAAACAATTCGGAACGCCAGCAGATTATCGACAAGATGGTGGCTATTGTGCGCCATGACGCACCTTGGGCATTTGGCCTGCACCCCAAGCAATTTTCGCTAAACCACGCCTGGTATGGAAACACCAAACTCAACCTGATGGCGAACAATACACTAAAGTACAAACGCATCGAACCTGAGCTACGTGCGCGCATGCGTGCCGCATGGAATGAGCCGGTAGTGTGGCCTTTGCTGCTGTTAGTTGCGGTGCTGGTGTTGAGTGCCGTCCCGGCAGTGCTGACCTATTTGCGCAGGGAGAAAAAGACAGCACACAGCACGCCGACAAGGCTGATTAACTAATGGTAAAAATTCGCGTACTCTACAATCAAAAAATCAGTCACGAAAATCCTTCAAGGCCTTCCCTGCCAGTGTTCATCATCAAACTACTGAATCCCTGAATGTTAGCCTATATCATCCGCCGCGTACTCTACGCCATTCCGATTTTGATCGGAGTTAATCTGATCACCTTTGTATTATTCTTCGTCGTCAATAGCCCTGACGACATGGCGCGCGTGCATCTAGGGGTGAAGCATGTTACCGAAGCGGCGATAGATAAATGGAAGGTGGAGCGCGGTTATGATAAGCCGTTGTTGTTCAATGCCGCTGCAGCGGGCATGGGAAAAGCCACCGACACGATATTTTTCGATAAATCGGTAGCGCTGTTCGGCTTCAAGTTCGGGCGCGCCGATGACGGACGCGACATCGGCCTCGACATCAGTCAGCGCATGTGGCCGAGTCTCGCCATTGCGCTGCCGACCTTGCTGGTGGGCATTCTGGTTTACCTTACATTCGCCTTGCTCATGGCCTTTTTCCGCGCCACCTATATCGATGTGTGGGGCGTGGTTCTGTGTGTGATTTTAATGTCTATCTCCGGGCTTTTTTATATTATCGGTGGGCAATATCTGATCAGCAAACTATGGCATATCGTGCCGATCTCCGGGTATGACACCGGCATCGAGGCGGTGAAATTCATCATGTTGCCCGTAGTGATCGGCGTGATCGGTGGCGTCGGCGCGGGCAGCCGTTTGTACCGCACGTTTTTCCTGGAGGAAATCGGCCGGGATTATGTGCGCACGGCGCGGGCCAAAGGTCTGTCCGAGGTACGCGTGCTATTCCGGCACGTGCTCAAAAATGCCATGATCCCGATCCTGACCGGCGTAGTCGTGGTGCTGCCATCGCTGTTCATGGGCAGCCTCATTCTGGAATCCTTTTTCGGTATACCGGGGCTGGGCAGTTACACCATAGATGCCATCCAGTCGCAGGATTTTGCCATCGTGCGCGCCATGGTATTTTTAGGGTCAGTGCTGTATATCGTTGGCCTGATCCTCACTGATATTTCCTACACATTGGTCGACCCGCGCGTCAGGTTGGCATGATGGAGTTTATGCCCGTCATACTCTGGACCGATGCGCTGATCTTTGTGCTAGTCGCGATGGTGCTGTTATTTATCCTGCGCGCGCGGCGCAAGGAACATCTGCGCGCACCGTGGCGCGAGGTCGCGCGCAGTCCGCTGGGTATGGGCACGCTCGTGGTATTACTTACCTTTATCGCTATTGGCCTGCTTGACTCGCTGCACTTTCGCGTGCCCTTGCCCGATAACCCGGCCCGACCGGGGCAAACCGAGTATTCGATCGAGGTGCAAAGTCTGCTCGATAAGTTGGCCACGCCCTTGAGAACGAACGAGGAAAAAACATACTCCGCACCGTTCGCGACCCAGCTCTATGTTAAAGAAACCGTGGAGCGTCCCGATGGTAGCCAGGTACGTGTTTATCCGCGCCTGGCTTATGGCGGCGCGCACCTTGAAAACCCGGGTACGGATCGGAATGCGGACATTTTTCGCACGTCAAGCAAGGCCGTATTCGAAGCTCTACTGGTATGGGCTATAGTTGTGAGTTTGGTAATTTTTGCATTGCTTGCGAAGCAGAGAAAAGGACAAAGGAAAAGACCGGAGGGTTTGGACGAACCTCTAAAAATTTCGGATTCGTCATTCCCGCGTACGCGGGAATCCAGTGCAGCGAGCGTTATGGATCCCCGCTCGCGCGAGGATGACGGTTCTTTCAAAGATGGCTTGAACGTGAAGCAAGAACCGTCTTCCTTTTTCTTCACCCTATCGGCTGTTTTTAAAGGCCGTACCGAATTACCGTGGCGCACCATCCTGATAACCAGCGGCATTATTATTGTGCTTATCGCCTTGGCCTCGGAGCTCGGTGTGAAATACCATATTTTCGGCACCGACAAAGTTGGGCAAGACGTGTTTTATCAAACTTTAAAAAGTATTCGCACGGGACTCGTCATAGGCACGCTGACGACATTGATAATGCTACCTTTCGCGGTGCTGCTCGGCATCATGGCCGGCTACTTTCGCGGCATCATCGATGATGTCGTGCAATATCTTTACACGACGCTGAGTTCGATTCCGGGCGTATTATTGATTGCTGCGTCCATCCTGATTTTGCAGGTATACATGGCGAATCATCCCGAGCAGTTCGACACCATCGCGATGCGTGCCGATGTGCGCTTGTTATTTCTTTGCATTATTTTAGGTATTACCAGTTGGACTGGCCTGTGCCGCCTGCTGCGCGGGGAGACACTCAAGCTGCGCGAACTCGATTACATCCAGGCGGCCACAGCCTTCGGCGTGGGGCACTTCAAGATCATCACACGCCATATCCTGCCCAACGTCATGCACATCGTACTGATTACCGTGGTGCTCGATTTCAGCGGCCTGGTGTTGGCCGAGGCGGTACTGTCCTATGTAGGCGTCGGTGTCGATCCATCGACGATCAGCTGGGGAAATATGATTAATAGTGCGCGGCTCGAAATGGCGCGCGAGCCGATGGTGTGGTGGCCGCTGCTGGCAGCCTTCGTATTCATGTTCACACTCGTGCTGGCGGCTAATCTTTTTTCGGATGTCGTGCGCGACGCCTTCGATCCTCGGCTTAGGAAGTTGTGATGGCGAACGACGCCCTGCTGCGCGTAAGCAATCTCAAAACCTGGTTCAACACCCAGCAGGGCGTACTGCATGCGGTCGACGGGATAAGTTTTGAAATCCGGCGTGGCGAGACGTTTGCTCTGCTGGGCGAGTCGGGTAGCGGCAAGTCATTAACCGCTCTGTCCATCATGCGTCTACTACCTGCCGCGGGTAATATATCCGGTGAGATTCTTCTGGCCGGGCAGGATATTTTGCAGCTGCCGGAGGTCGAGATGCGCAATGTGCGCGGCGGCCGCATCGCAATGATTTTCCAGGAGCCGATGACCAGCCTCAATGCCGTGTTGACCGTCGGCGATCAGATTGGCGAGGCCTTGCAGCGCCATAAAAATCTCCAAGGCAAAGCTGCGCGCCAACGCGCCATCGAACTTCTGGATGCGGTCGGCATCCCTGAGCCACAACGACGCCATGGTGAATATCCGCACCAGCTTTCCGGTGGCATGAAGCAGCGCGTGATGATCGCTATTGCGCTGGCCGGCGAGCCGGAGTTACTGATCGCCGACGAGCCCACCACGGCACTGGATGTCACCATCCAGGCGCAGATTCTCGAACTTATGCGCACGCTCCAGAAAGATACGGGGATGTCGATCATGCTCATCACCCACGACCTCGGTGTGGTGTCCGCAATGGCCGACCGTATCGCCGTGATGTATGCGGGCCAGATCGTGGAACTGGCAGAGCGCGCACAATTCTTTGCCACGCCCCAACATCCGTATACAAAAAAACTGTTCGATTCCCTGCCGACGATGGGTAAGCGCGGCGAAACTCTGGCGGTAATACGCGGCAATGTGCCGCCGCTTACGCAGAAATTTTCCGGTTGTCGATTCACGCCGCGCTGCGATTATGCATGGCAAACCTGCACGAACAAGGTGCCGGCATGGATCGGCGCCGCAGGTCTGTTACAGGCTGCCGGCCCATTCGTACCCGGTGTGCTTTGTCATTTGTATGATCCTGAAGAGGTGGCTACCCGGCCCAGTGCTACGGCGCCGTCTATGATTGCGAAAGAATCGAAGTTTCCCGGGGCTGAGGCGGATGTGCGCCAGGATAGGCAAATTATCGCAGACAAAAAAGATTCGCCCGGCACGCGGCCAGAAGTGTTATTGCAAGTGCGGGATCTCAAGGTTTATTTCCCCATCCACAAAGGCGTTTTCAAGCGCGTGGTTGGGCACGTGCGCGCCGTCGATGGCGTCACGCTCGATATCCCGAAGGGGCGCACACTTGCCCTGGTCGGTGAGTCAGGTTCGGGCAAGACTACGGTTGGCAAGGGCATTTTACAATTAATACGGCCTACGGCGGGCAGCGTGAGCTTCGGCAATACCGACTTGCGCCGCCTGCACGGGGAGGCGCTACGCGCACGCCGCGCCGATTTCCAGATTATCTTCCAGGACCCGTATTCCTCGCTCAATCCGCGCATGATTATCTCCGATATTATCGAAGAGGGCATGATCGTGCAGGGTGTCGGCGGCACGCCTCATGAGCGCTCCCTACGAGTTGACAGTCTGCTCGAACAAGTGAGCCTCAACCCCGAAATAAAATACCGGTATCCGCACGAATTTTCCGGTGGGCAGCGCCAGCGTATCGCCATTGCCCGTGCCTTGGCGGTCAACCCGAAACTTATCATCTGCGACGAACCGACCAGCGCGCTGGATGTCTCGGTGCAGGCGCAAATACTGAACCTGCTTAAAGGCCTGCAGGACGAGTTGGGTATTGCCTATTTGTTTATCACGCACAACCTGGCCGTAGTGGAATATCTCGCGCACGAAGTCGCGGTTATGTATCAGGGGCGCATCGTTGAGTATGGCAGGGTAGAGCAGGTATTACATAATCCGCAGCACACTTATACTCAAGCTTTGTTGAGTGCTGTCCCGCTAATAGAAGGGCATTCTGCGCAGAACATACGGAACATGATTTAACAACATTGAGCAAATAAAAATAAAATAATGCCTAGTATCTATTCACCTTAAACCCGCATTTCAGCGTCTGCTGGCCTTGCGGTTTTGTGATGCCTTGCCGAGGCGGAATACCGCTACTGTATCGCGCAAATTTCATTTCTGGGTATGGGCAGCCTGTTGCTGGTCATAGGATATTGTTTCCCGTGTGCCGGCACGTAGAATTGATTAATTGGCCCCCAAAACGCTTTGCATTCTGTTTTCGGCCCGGATTTTGCTAGGCTATACCCGATTTACTAATCGTTTTGGGCTTACAATATAGCCAGGTAGGGTTCATCATGAAGAAGAAGGTTTTAGTAGGTGATTTAGCACCTGGCATGTATGTCTACGATCTTGATCGGCCGTGGATTGAAACACCCTTCCTGTTCCAGGGCTTTTCCATTGATTCATATGGGCAAATTAAAGAGCTGAAGGAGCATTGCGAATATGTCTACATCGACGTAACGCAAGGCATTGATAGTTTTTCGCACACTAATAAGACAGAGAGCACCCCCGCCCACACCGATCCATTCCGTTCACCCTTACAGTTTTCGGGCAGCAAACACCGCCCGCCCGCAAAGCCAATACCGCAAGATGTAGTTATTTACCAGGATAAACGCACCGTCAAGGAAGAGCTTGGTAAGGCGCAGCGTGTTCGGCGCGATGCGGAGGAGATGTTTCAGGTCTTTATACAGGATATTTGCAGTGATCGCGTAGTCAATCTGGATAAGGTTAAAAGTTCCATTAACGACATGGTGGAAAGCATCGTGCGTAATCCGGACGCGCTGCTCCTGCTTACCCAGCTTAAGGACAAGGATAACCCTGGCTATGGCCGGGCCATCGACGCCTCTGTGCACATGCTGGCATTCGGCCGACATCTGGGATTCCCTAAAGAGCAGTTGCCCACCCTGGGGATAGGCGGACTGCTACAGGATATCGGCAACCTGCGCTTACCCGGTGATCTACTCAGGAAAAAAGAAAGCCTTACCCAAGAAGAGTATAAAGTTGTGCAGGCCCATGTGGAACATAGTCTGTCCATGCTGACCAGCGCACTGGGTATTGACTCCGACGCTATAGAGATGGTCGCCACGCACCATGAAAGACAGGATGGCAGCGGTTATCCAAATGGCTTGACGGCGGAGTATATCGGTACCTATGGAAACATGGCGGGCATCGTGGACACCTTCCTGGCACTCACCCGGGAACGCCCGTATGCCGAAGCCGTGCCACCGCGTGAGGCACTGGAACTTATGCTGGCATGGCGTGGCAAATATTTGCACGGCGGACTCATGGAGCGGTTTATCCAGTGTATCGGCTTCTACCCGGTCGGTAGTTTGGTGGAGCTTAATAGTGGTGAGGTTGCCGTAGTGCTGGCGCAGAATAGGGTGCATCACTTTAAACCGAAAATTATCCTTATCCTGGACGCCAATAAAAAGCCTTATATGAATCCGCTGGTACTTAATCTCAGTGATGACCCTAAAGTTGCTGAAGCGCTGCCGTACCGGATAAACAAGTCATTGAAAAATGGCATGTACGGCATCGATCCCAAAGAGTATTATTTATAAAAACTACAGACTTAAAAGGTGCTTGGATAAAATCCAGCCCGTAACGCCTTTTACGCTGGCCAGTGTCCGATACTGTGGGCCGCAGCGTACAAAGGTAATTTCCTACCCGCATCACGAGAACCATGAGTGCTAGCTGACCATACCCTATTACTAAGCTCGTTACGTAAAGAACTCAAGAAAAAGCATCGCGATCAAGGCATGCTGGCTATTTTGATTATTGGCCTTGAGGGGGTGACCAAGCTTGATGGTGTCATGGGTTATCAGGCGGGCGATCAACTGCAGCAGCAGGTTACTGAAAGACTAAAGTCGGCGCTGCGCGAGACCGATATTTTTGGATTTATTGGACGGGAAGAACTCGGGTGCATTCTGCCCTCGCTCACCAGCGAGGGGCACGCAACTTTGGCGGCCTATAAGATACTGCGCATCCTGGAGCAATCCTTCATGATAGAGGATCGCCAGGTGGTGGTGAATGTCAGCCTTGGCATGGCCTATTATCCCGAGCACGGTAACGATGCCGATATATTAATGAAGCATGCCAATGTCGCTATGCATAATGCTAAACGCAATAAAACGGGACTTAGCATTTTTAGCATTGAGCATGACCTGTTCAGCCAGTTACAACTCGAAATCCAGGCAGGTTTGAACGGCGCTATTCAGGACAATGAATTATTTTTACATTACCAGCCCCAGTTGAATTTACACACGCGGCAAATAGACGCCGCGGAAACTTTATTGCGCTGGAATCTGCCTAACAGAGGCGCTATCCCGCCCGCCGATATCCTTGCCGTCGCCGAGAACACCGGCATGATTTCCTTGCTGACCGGCTGGGTACTCAATACCGCGTTGCGCCAGCAGGCTAACTTCAATCGCGCAGGTCTGGATTTGAACATCAGCGTCAACTTTTCTGCGCGTAATCTTATGGAGCCGGAACTCCCTGAATTCGTCGATCAGACATTAAGAACCTGGAACGTGCCGCCGGACAAGATTACAGTCGAGATTACCGAAAGCGCGATGATAGAAGATGAAAAGCGCGCTCTCAATACCCTGCTCAAGTTGAAAGATATCGGCGTGAAGCTTTCAATTGATGATTTTGGGACAGGCTATGCCTCCATGACCTATTTGAGAAAACTCCCCGTGGACGAGATCAAGGTCGACGTCTCCTTCGTAAGAAGTATGCTCACCGTGAAAGGGGATGAACGAATCGTACGCTCTATTATCGCGCTGGGGCATAATTTTGATCTGGAGGTTGTGGCAGAGGGCGTGGAAGATAGGCAGACCTTGGAACGGTTGGTGGATTTGGGTTGTGACAGGGTTCAGGGATACTATTTAGGCAGCCCTGTCCCGGAAGAAGAATTCATAAAACACGTGTCTCTTTACAACTTTAACAAACCCTCCAAGGGTGTTGCCTGACGCTGCCAGCAGAAACGCAGCGGTTATGGCAAGGGTATGTCAGTCAAACACACTTACGCGGCATGAACGCGTATCAGTGCATCCCCCGGCATCGTGGCTAACCGGGCCTGACGGTGCGTTCGTCTGCGGGCAAGTGCCGCGAACCTAGCAGGCTGATCGCGAGCACTGCTATTCCCAGGCTTACGATAGACGCCACGGGAGTCGCGCCCTGCGCTGCGGCGATAGTATAGATGCCGGTGGCTGCCAGCATACTCAGGTTCTCGGTAAAATTTTGCACGGCAACTGCCCCGCCACTGCCCACGGTGCGATGGCCAATCGCCTGTAGCGCCGCATTCATGGGCACTACGAATAAACCACCGGCAATGCCTATCGCGAGCAGCGCCAGGCGCGCCGGCCAGATAGAATCCGTGGTACTCAACAGCAGAATACATGCGCCCAGCAGAAATGCAGCCATTCCGGTGCGGCGCAGATGCTCAAGGGGAATAAAGCGCGGGGCGAGCAATGCGCCGCTCATGATGCCGATGGCAATGTATAAGGTCAGCTCAGCGATTTGCGAGGTGTTTGAGGTGAGCAAAATCACGGGCGCCCACACTACCAGCATAAGGCGCAATACCGCCGCCGTAGACCAGAACAAACTCGTACCAAGCAAGGTAAAGCGCCCCCGTGGATGGCGAAATAGCGTGCGTAGCATGTAGGCGAAATGCGGCAATGCGGAGGTGTGTTTACGTTGCTGGGGTGGCAGGCGCGAGATAAATACGGCAATCAGTGCGGACAAGGCATACAGGGCGAGTACGGTGCTCAGTGCCCACAACACGGAGTGGTCGGCAATCTGTGCCCCGATCCAACTGCCCGCCAGTATTGCCAGGATGGTGGTGCCCTCGACCCAGCCATTCGCCTTTACCAAATGTTCACATGAAACAAGCTCCGGGAGAATGCCGTATTTTGCCGGACTGTACATGGCCGCGCCTACACCAATCAGGCCGTACGCGAGCAAGGGTTCTACATTGACCAGCATCAGCCCTGCACCCACGGCTTTAACTACATTGCCGGTAACCAGCACCGTGGCCTTGGGGCGCGTATCGGAAAAGGGTCCTACCCAAGGCGCCAAGACTACGAAGGCGATAAGGAAAGAGGCTTGCATGGCGGGGATATACCAGGCATCAGCTGCATGAGTGTCCATAACCATGGCGATGACGGTGAATAGCACCGCATTATCGGCAAATGCGGACAGGAATTGGGCGAGCAGCAGGATGTTGAGGTTGCGGTTCATACCGGGGCTCTATCTTTAAAAATAGGGATTACCGCTTTGTTTCATGCCCCAGTCCGACTATCACTCAAACTCTGCCGCTGAATGACCCGAAAAATCCCCTACCTTAGTTCTGGGCAGAGGAAAGCCTGAACCGCAGATGAGTTTTACAAACGCGGTGGTGCGTCAGGTAAAGCAAGGCAATAATCAGTAACGCTGGTAAAACAGGGTCGACGTTGGTAGCGACACCCAGCGTACATCCACCGCCGCCACCCCCACCGCTCGCGGCGCGGTCGTTGTCAGCGATGTCAACGGTGGCGCTACTGGGCGTGCCTGCTATGTAAAGGGTATTTGGAGTCAGCGTCAAGGTAACGGTTTCAGTGTCTTCGCGGGTGCTATCGTCGATGGGTATTACGCTGAGGGTAGCGGTGGTTGCGTTGGCGGGGATTACCACGCTGGCCGGCAGAGTGTTGTAATCGATCCCGCCGGAGGCGTTGCCGCTGATCGTGTAGGTCACCGTCAAGGCGGTCGAGGTATCGCCGGCGCGGGTGAACGTAAAGCTGCCGGGATCAAGGCCGGCCTCTGCCGCATCGGGATCGCTCGCGGTTACCGTAACGCTGCGCCGCACTTGGTTAACCGCAGCCGCGGCGTCAATGATGCCCGCCCCGCACAGATCGGTGGTGCAATCCGAGCCCGTACCGGTGGGAAATGCACGCGCCGTGGTTTGAATGCCGGCGAGCACTTGCGCGGGTGTCAAGGCCGGGTTCGCCGAGAGCATCAACGATACGATGCCGGTGACATGTGAAGTTGAAAAGCTGGTGCCCGCTAGGTATCGGTAATCATCGGCCGCAGGTGTCGTGATGCCGGTATTGAAGGTGGACAGCACACCGTTTGCGATAAGCACGTTTTGCTCGCCGCCTGGTGCGCTGATGTCGACCAGCGCGCCAAAATTTGTATAGGAGGTTTTGCCGCCCGCGCGGTTGGTGCCCGCCACAGTAATAACGCCGGTGCAGTTCGCCGGGTTGGCATTGGCCGCATTGATGTTCTCATTTCCCGCGGCTACCACAATCACTTTGCCCAACGCCACGATCTCGGTGATGGCAGCCTGCTGTAAGCGGCTGCAGGTACCCGCGCCGCCCAGGCTCTGGTTCAATACCTGCGCCGGATGGGGATTGGGCGGCACGCCGGGGACGAACAGGCCCACGGCCCAGCGTTCGCCGTCGATGACATCGGACAAAAAGCCACCACATTTACCCAGCACGCGTATCGGCAGGATTTTCGACATCCAATTAATGCCGGCCACGCCCTGCCCATTATTGGTAGCGGCGCCGATGGTGCCGGCGGTATGGGTGCCGTGCCAGGAACTATTTCTGATGGCGCAACCGGCAAACGGTCCGTTCGCATTTTCCGCAACGGTTATCCAGTCGCCCGGATCGGTCGCGTCGGCATCACGCCCGTCACCGTCATTGGCGGTGGCTAGGTTACTGATAAAGTCATAACCCGGCACGGTACGCCCGGCCAAGTCCGCATGGCCGATTAGTGTTCCCGTGTCGATCAGGGCAATGATGATAGCGGGTTGCCCCACGGTGCTGTCCCAGGCGGGGGGCAGATTCACGCCACCCGGTTCTATGGACGGCGGCAGATAATGCCACTGACTGCTGAATAGAGTGTCGTTGGGCACCGCCAGCGGGTGCAGAATGCGATCGGATTCTGCATATTCTACATCGGGATCCAGCATCAATTTACGAGCGAGGGCCTCGGCCTCGGCCAGTGTTACCCAGCCGGGTAGTTTAACCACCTGCGCACCCCACGACATGGGGCGCACTTGCTGCAGATTTATTCCCGTGCTGGTACTTAATGCCTGTAACCGTTCAGCGGCCAGGAGACCAGTCCGGGCAGGTTCCGCAGTTTGCGCGCGCAGCTTGATGATCAGTCTGTCGGTGTAATTCACCGTGGTAACCTGTCGTCGCTGGTGGGCGCCAGGCTCGGCTGCCTGTAGGGCAGCCGTTATGGTTAATGCCAGTAACAGCGAGCCAGCACGGATGATGGCAACTAGTGTTTTCGGACGGCTCATGGGTCAGGGAGTTCTGTATGAGTGGCGGTTCGGCAACGGGGGTCGAATAAGCTTTAAGGCCCTGCTATTTAATGGTTTCGATCGCCAGGTTAGGGTTGATGTAAAGCTTGAGATGGTGACCGGGGATTAGCACTTCCCCGGTAAGTTTATCGGCATTCCATTCTCTCAGTTGCGTTAGCGTAACCTTGTAGCGCTGAGCAATGCGCGACAAGGAATCGCCCTCGCGCACTTTATACTTCAGGGGCGTGCCGCCCGCCTTGTCAATACCCAGGGTGCTTGGCAGGACGGATTGAACCGCAGTGTTTTTTGATCCATTGTCACCGGTCTTGCCGGCTACAGATTCATCTGTCGTGGACTCATTAAGGCGTGACGATTTTGCCGATTTTTTCGAGGCCGAATTCTTGCGGCTGGCTTTGCTGACAGCTTTTGGCGGCATCAGGTTACCGGGCTCCAGCGAGGCGAGCTTGGCGTTGAATATATCCATTTTATCGAGCGGCAGCAATAGTTGGTGCGGCCCCTTCGGATCGCTGGTTCCGTGAATGAAGCCTGGGTTCAGAATTTGAATTTCCTGCGGGGTAATATCGGCCATCTGCGCAGCCACATTAAGGTCGACCTGCGAATCCAGATCGATGCTTGTCAAGTAGGGCGCATCCGCAACGAAGTTGAGCGTGGCGCCAAACTCAGCGGGATCAGCGACCAGGGCTGCTACGCCGAGTAACCGGGGGATATAGGCCTCCGTTTCCTTAGGCAGATCGAGCGACCAGAAATCGGTAGGCTTTCCGGCAGCGCGGTTCTTTTTCATCGCTCGCAACACCGTGCCCTCGCCGGAGTTATAGGCGGCCAAGGCGAGCAGCCAGTCGCCGTCGAAGTCGATGTTGAGCTTTTGCAGGTAATTCATCGCCGCATTGGTGGAGGCGGCAATATCGCGGCGGCCGTCGTACCAGAAGTTTTGTTTCAGGCCGAAGTTCTTGCCTGTGGAGGGAATAAACTGCCAAATGCCCACCGCACCGCCGGATGAGCGCGCCAGCGGCCGATAAGCACTTTCGATAATCGGCAACAAGGCGATTTCGGAGGGCATGCCGCGCTTTTCGATGGCCTCCAGTACGTAGTATAAATAGGGCTGCGCGCGGTTGACGGTCTCATCCAGGTGCTCTTGATAGCTCGCATAATATTGGGCCTCCTTGCGTGCCTTGGGATGTTGGCGATGGGGTAGGATAAAACCCGCGCGCAGGCGCTCCCAGAGGTCTTTTTCTTGCGGCGGCTCCTCGGTAGCAAGTGTGGGCAGATTTTGATTCAAGCCGAAATCCGCGCCCAAACGCTCCCATAGATTCGAGGTGGTCGTTATCAGATAAGGATTGGAGGCATCGAAAGCAAGGGGGGAAAGTTGCGAAGCGGGATCAGTGGTAGTGGTTACCAGAAGCGGGGTGTCGCCGGGCGGGACGGCCTCCAGGCTGCTACACCCGGCCAGGCCCCCTAAAAAAATCAGGGCGGACAGCGCGGCATGCAGGCTAAATTTTAGGGGGTTGGGGGTACTACGATGATCCATAATACAAATGGTAGGTGCTGAGGCCGGGCAGGTCAACCCGGCCGTCTAGCGGGCCGGGTGGGATGTTAGCCGTCCAGCACGTCCTTCCAGCGGCGTACCGCAGCGAATACCTCAGCTCCAGTTTCGAGCCGCTGTGCGGTAAATCGTTCCGCTGCCGCGACTACCACGGGCATTTCGGAGCGCAGGAAAGGGTTGGTGCGTTTTTCCTCAGCCAGGCTTGCCGGAACCGTAGGGATACCCTTGGCGCGCAGGGCTTGCGCGTCAACCAGGCGCACCTGAATCTCACGATTCACCGGCTCGACGACCTCGGCGAAGCGCAGATTGGCCACGGTGTATTCATGGCCGCAATATACCTGCGTTTCATCAGGCAGGGCCGCGAGTTTGGCGAGCGAGGCGTGCATTTGCGCAGCTGTGCCCTCAAACAGGCGCCCGCAACCCGCCGTAAATAGCGTATCGCCGCAAAATAGCGCGTCATTACCATAAAAGGCGATCGCCCCTAGCGTATGGCCGGGTACGTGGAGCACGTCAAAAATCACGTCGATTTCCGGTAGGGAAACGCGATCACCGTGGCGTAAACCATGGGTGAGGCCCGGGATATTCTCGGTCGCCGGGCCATAAACCGGCACGGGATAGCGCCCCAGCAGAGCGGCGATGCCGTTGGTGTGATCCCAGTGATGATGCGTGACGAGGATCGCGCAAGGTATCAGGTCCAGCCTGTCCAGCGCATCGAACACGGGCTGTGCATCGCCGGGGTCGACAATCGCGGCATAGGGGGTACCGGGACGGGAGATCAGCCAGATATAATTGTCTTTAAAGGCGGGGACAGCCTGGATGGTAATCATGGGCGTAGTATGTTCGCAATTCCGGCAGGTGGTAAGTTAGCTAGGACAGCCG
>JBDSMM010000005.1:0-3169 GCA_039915825.1 Gammaproteobacteria bacterium
GGAAAAGCCGATGATGCTGTAGACGATGCAGGCGTAAATAAACCACAGGATATAACGTCTATACGTCCTGTCGTGCGACTCAGGCTTACTCATTCCCGGCGGCCTTTTGTTCCTGCTCGCGTTTTATCTTGACGCGAATATCCTCATATTTACCTTTCCACGCCTCGGGGGCCCACATATTGACCATGCTGTCGATAAAGCCCGACTTCTCTATGGGCGGCAGTTTCGAGGCGGCAGAGCCTTGCTGCGCCTTTAACTCCGAAAGGAATACCGAAATATCATCCAGGTCCTTATCCGGCATGGATTGAACGTAAGCAGCTTCTTTGCCGGGACCAAAGCCGTGGTCTACCGTTCTTGCCTCAAACGTAGCCTCGGGGTTTTTCAAGAAGCTATTGATCCATTCAGGCGAGCGGCGCGAGCCAATGCCGTCCAGCGACAAGCCATTATTCGTACCGTTACGCATGGCGCGGTGGCAGCTGGTGCAACCGACCTCCCGGAAGGTTACCGAACCTCTTAGGCCCTGGGGGCTGAATTCGAAGGAAGTAAGGGAGGCAAACATGGGTTCGGTAGCGTGGCTACGCACGGTTTCCATGATGACGTAACCTACGACCGCCAAGACCAGGAAGGCGGCAAAAACACTGAACATGATCTTTTCGCCGGGTTTTAAAGGTTGTTTACGCTTCATTCTTTAATTGTAGCATGGGCGCCCAGCCCAGGAATAAATTTTAGACTTTGTTTAATCCATCCGCGCTCGCCGCGCAGACAGGCGAGGCGACTGCTTCGAACCAAAAATAAAGGGCGGTAAGACCGCCCTTTATTTGTTGCTGATCGGTGACCGCAACACCGAGGGCTTTAGTGCGCTGCTCCCTTGACGATACGCGGGGGAAACTCATGCGGCACATGCGGGTTGCCCATCGTCGTGTTCGGGGCGGATGTCAGGAACGTGGACACATTATAAATATCTTCATCCGTCATATTCTTCGCCACCGCCTGCATCTGGCCCAGCATGTCGTTCGCACGGCTGCCGTCACGCCATTTCTGCAACTGACTGACAAGATAAACATAGCGTTGCCCGCCGATCGCCGGGTAGATCGGTGCGGCGCCCCTGCCGTTAAATTGATGGCAACTCGAACAGGCGGGAACACCTTGCTCGGGGATGCCGTAGAGAACAATACCCTTGCCCAGGTGGCGCACGCCCACGGGCACGGTGCCGGCCGCTTTGATCTCTTCCATATTGGAGGCCGAGGCAAAATGGGGCTGATTGATACTGAATTCATGCGCGGCCACATCCAGGCGGTCCTGCTCGCTCAACGCCTTGGCAATGCCGTTCATAACGCCCATGGTCGCATCGGTGCGCTTGTCCGTGGCAAAATCATGCAGTTGCTTTCTTAAGTACATAAAGCCCTGGCCGGCCAGACGCGGGCTGCCCATATTGTCGTCCCCCAGGCCTTGCTCGCCGTGGCAAGACATGCAGGGTGGGGCCTCGCCCTTACCCTCATTGAATATCTTCGCGCCCGCCTCAGGATTTGCCCGCATTTGCGCGCTGGATGCCCCCTTGGCATTGGCAGCTGACGCGGTTTTGTTATCATCCGCAGACCAAACATAGGCCGGAACAAGCACCGCAGTAACCAGAGCCACAACAGGCAGGGACTTCGCCCCCCAAGATATAAACCGTCTCATAATTGAAGCCATCCTATCGTTAGCAGAAACTTACCTTGCGCTCAGGACGCACCGTTGCGCGGTTAGATTTAATTGCAGCCTGTTGATTGTTTTTACTTTTGATTGGTGCCGGAATTTTTCCTGCTGGCCCATTTGAACATGATAATCGCCACACTAATCGCCACGACAATAATAACCGCATACATAATAAGTACGTCGCCCGTCGTATACTGCACAGATTCTTTAGTTAGATCAACGGATAAATCCACTCCACACCTCCCGACTCATATTGTTCCAATAAAGATCAATTTTTTAATTATATGCATTTAGCCTAAACGGACGCAAGGGCGAATTTTCCCTTTATTCAAGGGTCTCAAGTTTCGGGGTATAGCTAATTATGAAACTAGCAAGAATAGAGTTTACAAATTATATGCTATAAGCTTTATAACCCGTAAATTGAGATGTTATGTTACCCATCCGATCAGTATAAGGGTGGCTTTTCAGATTTGATCTTCGCGTTTAAGCGAGAGATGCGCGCAATGGTCATACAAGATTTCATCGTTATTATCCTGCTGTTTATCTTTGCCGAAATCCTCTTCTATATGGTGATTATGAAGAGTTTGCTGTTTACCAGCATTACCGGCCGTACCCCCGCCGAGGAGGCCTTGGCGGCCAAGGAAAAGGCGCCCTTATTCTCCCTGGAGTTGCGTCATACCCCCGTAGCGTCGATCAACCACCCGCGTATTCATGACCGTGCAGTTGCAACGGGTAATAATGGCAGCCTGGCTGAACAGATGGTTAATTATACCGCCATCGTCCGCCAGGAATTGCAGCATCTGACCATAGAAAACACGCGCTTTGTCCCACCCTACAAGCTACGGGTCGGGGAGTCCAGGCGCGTGGAAATGGTGGTCACGCAAACTATCGTCGAAAGCGTAACCAAATCCGTCAACGCGGCCTTTCCTTCGAATATTATTACTTTAAAAGTAGGCGCTCTAATGGCTGTGTCGTTGCACGCCGAAGGCTTTGATGTGATGCCGCATGTTGAAACGCAGCAACGGCTGGGCACCGAACCGACCTTGTATTGGGCATGGGACATCACCCCGTTAAAGGCGCGTGACAGAACGCTGGGCTTCGATATAGTGCTCAATTTAAAAACCGCAAGCGGCGATGAGCGTAGGAAATACACCTGGCGCAATGGCCATGTCGAGGTGGCCGGGAATTTTTATTTCACACTTAAAAGACTGCTAAAACGCCGATAGACACTTCTAATTGTAGCGTGCGCTGTGCGCACAGCGCACGCTACTGCGGGTCTAGCGCTTTAACAAGATCAAAACGCCGGCGGCGATGGCGATAACGCCCAAAATTAAAGAGTCGTATTGGAAGCTGATGTCGATCACGCTTCTAAGCCCTGTCGCGATTAGCCAAACTGCCAGCAAGATCATGCCTATATTTCTCATTATCATCTTCCTCGTGGTGTATGGTCCGCCGGATGATAGCGCGTAGCCTG
>JBDSMM010000008.1:0-17602 GCA_039915825.1 Gammaproteobacteria bacterium
GGCCTCGCCAAGCGTGCAGACGCCCGGCGAGATTACGCACGATTTGCCCATCAGGATCGAACATCTGCACCATACCGCACAGATACTTTACCGGCGCTGGCTGTGCCCGCCGGACGCGACCGGCACGACCTGAACAGCGTTAAAAATGGCCATTTTATGGCCTGATATTTTTGCCGTTAAACTCTGGACTTGCGCGGGAAAATCATTAAACTCGGTAATACTGCACTGTAGAGATATCGCCACGATAAGGATTCTACGCAGGTGCGGTTTTAGGCAGCGGTCCTATTGCATTGCGACAGTCACCGAGACATAGGGATGTGGCTTGTGAGAGTTCCGTAAATTCAAATTGTCATAATCAAGAGGTCGTTAGTATGAGTGCTGGTACAGTGAAGTGGTTCAACGATAGCAAAGGTTTCGGTTTTATCTCTCCCAAGGACGGTAGCGAAGATGTGTTTGTGCATTACTCCGCCATCTCCAACGAGGGTTTCAAGACTCTGACCGAAGGTCAGGCGGTTGAATTTGACACCACCAAGGGTCCCAAAGGCTTGCAAGCGGCGAACGTAAGACCCGCCTAATACAGTACCCGCACCGGTCCCGGCTTTACACACCGGGACCGGTGCACGGGAGGGCGTCCATTTCTACTTCTCCTTCGTAATCTTCTTCTACCGAGCTGTTATTTTTCCAGCGTTTGCCGTCGAGCGATTTCCATAGGCAGCGGCGGCCTTCCAATTTATACTTCCGTCCAACAACTAACTCGTTAGCTCATAGGGATCCGGATGAATGCTTGCCGTGAAAAATATATTATCTGGCTACTCACCGCCGCAATGGCGCTGAGCGGTCTGTTAAGTGCCTGCGGGCAGAAAGGCGACCTCTACCTCCCCGATCAAAAACCTGCGCCGCAAACTAACCGGTAAATTCGTCAAGGCTGTCACCATGGATCACTTTTCCTACCGTGAGGGACGGCTATTTGCCGAGGGCGTGGAGCTTGCAACAGTGGCTGCTCGCTATGGCACGCCGTGTTATGTTTATTCGCGCGCCGCGATCGAGCAGAGCTGGCAAAGTTTCGATGATGCCTTCGCCGCGCGTGATCACCTTGTTTGCTACGCGGCGAAGGCCAATTCGAATATTGCCGTGCTCAACTTGCTGGCACGCCGCGGCTCCGGGTTTGATATCGTCTCGATTGGCGAGCTCGAACGGGTAATTACCGCAGGCGGCGATCCACGCAAAATAATATTTTCCGGGGTCGGCAAGCGCACCGATGAAATACGCCGCGCATTGGAACTCGATATTTATTGCTTCAACGTGGAATCCGAAGCGGAACTGGAACGTCTGAATAATGTCGCTCTGAGCCTGGGGCAATGTGCGCCGATCTCTGTGCGCGTCAATCCCGATGTAGATGCGCGCACCCACCCGTATATCTCAACCGGTCTTGCCGACAATAAATTCGGTATCGATATCAACCGGGCACTTGAAATTTATCAGCGCGCCGCAATATTAGAGAATATTACGGTACTCGGTGTCGATTGCCACATCGGCTCGCAACTGACCGAATTAGAGCCGTTTGTCGATGCGCTTGAACGGGTGCTTGAACTCGTTGATCGTCTCGAGGCACAGGGCCAGCCTATCTCGCATCTGGATTTAGGTGGAGGCCTCGGCATTCGTTACGGGAATGAATTTCCACCCACACCTCAGCTTTATGCAAAGGCCTTGCTGGAAAAACTGCAAGGGCGCGACTACAAAATTCTGATTGAACCCGGCCGGGCGGTCGTCGGCAATGCCGGGGTTCTGCTCACTAAAGTGGAATACCTGAAGCATACGGCAAACAAAAACTTTGCTATCGTCGATGCAGCCATGAATGACCTCTTGCGCCCAGCCCTCTACGAGGCTTACCACGATATTAAATTGGTATGTGAGCGCAGTGGATCGTCTCTAGCGTATGAGATCGTCGGCCCGGTGTGCGAAAGCGGCGATTTTCTCGGGCATCAACGCACGCTGAATCTGCATCAAGACGATCTGCTCGCGATCATGTCGGCGGGTGCCTACGGCATGAGCATGAGCTCCAACTATAATACGCGCCCACGTGCCGCCGAAGTCATGGTGGACGGTGAGAAAATGAATTTGATTAGAGCGCGGGAAAACGTGTCAGATTTATTTAGAGGCGAAGTATTGCTGCCTTAGGCAACTTATAAGCCCTGTGCACGGAAACAATAAATAGTACGTTGATAATTTAAACAAGGATCTGCATTGGAACAATTTCGCGGTACAACTATTTTATCCGTGCGCCGCAATGGCAGTGTGGTCATTGGCGGCGACGGCCAAGTGTCGATGGGCAATACTATCATGAAGGGCAACGCACGCAAGGTGCGCCGCCTGTATCATGACCAGGTCATAGCCGGCTTTGCCGGCGGCACGGCCGATGCCTTCACACTGTTCGAGCGCTTCGAGGCAAAACTGGAGAAGCACCAAGGCAACCTCACACGCTCGGCCGTGGAACTTGCCAAAGACTGGCGCACCGACCGCATGCTGCGCCGTCTCGAAGCCTTGCTGGCGGTGGCCGACAAAACGACCTCGCTGATTATCTCCGGCAACGGTGATGTCATCGAACCGGAAAATAATTTGATGGCGATAGGTTCCGGCGGCCCGTTCGCACAGGCGGCGGCGCGCGCGCTGTTGGAAAATACTCAGCTTGATGCGCGCAGCATCGTCGAAAAGAGTTTGGCCGTGGCCGCCGATATTTGCGTCTTTACCAACTTCAATATTGTGATAGAGGAGTTAACGGCCGACGCGGTCTGACCGCGCGGAAATACTTATGTCACTGACACCTCGCGAGATTGTCCAGGAACTGGACAAGCACATCATCGGCCAGGCTGCCGCCAAGCGTGCCGTGGCGATTGCATTGCGCAATCGCTGGCGGCGCGGCCAGGTAAACGAGCAATTGCGCAATGAGATTACACCCAAGAATATCTTGATGATTGGCCCGACCGGTGTTGGCAAGACCGAGATTGCGCGGCGTTTGGCTAAGCTCGCTAATGCGCCTTTTATTAAAGTGGAAGCGACCAAGTTCACCGAGGTCGGTTATGTTGGGCGCGATGTGGAATCGATTATCCGCGACCTCGTCGATACCGCCATCAAGATGACGCGCGAGGAAGAAATGAAAAAGGTGCGCGACCGTGCTCAGGACAGCGCGGAGGAACGCATTCTTGATATTTTATTGCGCCCCGCGCGCGATACCGGCAGCCATTTGAGCGAGATTGGTGGCGTAAACAACGGCGAAGAATCGCCGACGCGTCAGCGCTTTCGAAAAATGCTACGCGAAGGCCAGCTTGATGACCGCGAGATCGAAGTGGAAGTCAGCGTCGCGCCCATCGGCGTAGAGATCATGGCGCCGCCTGGCATGGAAGAGATGACCAGTCAGTTGCAAGGCATGTTTCAGAATCTATCCGGTACTCGCACACGCTCACGCAAGTTGCACGTCAAGGAAGCACTGAAAATACTTACTGACGAACAAGCCGCCAAGCTCATCGATGAAGAGGCTTTGAAGGCGCGTGCGCTGAATAATGTTGAACAAAATGGCATTGTATTTCTCGACGAGATCGACAAGATCGCCAAACGCTCGGAATTCACCGGCGCCGACGTTTCCCGCGAAGGTGTGCAACGCGATTTGCTGCCACTCGTTGAAGGTAGCACCGTATCCACCAAATACGGTGCGGTCAAGACCGACCATATTTTATTTATCGCCTCGGGCGCATTTCACGTCGCCAAGCCCTCGGATTTAATTCCGGAATTGCAGGGACGGCTGCCGATTCGTGTCGAACTTGATGCCTTGAGTGTGCAGGATTTCGTGCGCATTTTGACGGAACCCGATGCCTCACTCACCGAACAATACAGCGCTCTGCTGGCTACCGAAGGCGTCACGCTTAGTTTCTCGGCGGATGGCATCGCACGACTTGCCGAGATCGCCTGGCAAGTCAACGAGCGCACCGAGAATATCGGAGCGCGCCGCCTGCATACGGTGATGGAACGCCTGCTCGAAAGTATTTCCTTCGATGCCTCGGACAACGCCGGTCAAAGCGTAGAAGCCGATGCCGCTTATGTCGACAAGCACCTGAGCAAACTTGCCCAGGATGAGGATTTGTCACGTTATATACTCTAAGAACAGATCAACAAGTAAAGCTACGACGTTATGAAGCCAAGACCCACCGAAATTAAACTGCATCAGAAGTCGCGTGTACTCGAAGTGGCCTTCAACGACGGCTCACACTTCAATCTACCCTGCGAGTACCTGCGCGTCTATTCGCCCTCGGCGGAGGTGCGCGGACACGGTCCGGGGCAGGAGGTATTGCAGGTGGGAAAAGAAGACGTCACTATTAACGCCATCGACCCGGTCGGGAGTTATGCAGTACGGCTGCATTTTGATGATGGTCACAATACCGGTCTGTACTCGTGGAATTTGCTGTACGACCTTGGCATCGAACAAGCGGAGCGCTGGCAGACTTACCTGGATCGCCTGGAAAAGGCCGGTCACCAACGCAAGCAAGGAGTGGCCTGAAGCTCATGGGTAGACGTCCGTTTCGAGGCAATATTAATTTCCTGCTTCAGGCCATTAATATTAAGGTATTCAATAATCATGGCTGAGCGCTCCCGCACCACTCACTTTGGTTTCCAGCAAGTGCCAGAGGCCGAAAAGGCCGGTAGGGTCGCCGGTGTGTTCGACTCGGTGGCGGACAAATACGACGTAATGAATGACGTCATGTCGTTCGGCATTCACCGACTGTGGAAACGCTTTACCATAGAAATGAGCAACGTGCGCAGCGGCCAGCGCATTCTCGATCTTGCCGGCGGCACGGGAGACCTGGCCGCTAAGTTTGCACCCAAAGTCGGTGCACAGGGGGAGGTCGTGATCGCCGATATCAATGCCGCCATGCTCCAGCGTGGACGCGAGCGGTTGGTGAATGACGGCATCATCGGCAATGTCGAATTTGTGCAGTGTGACGCGGAAAACCTGCCCTTTCCCGACAACCATTTTGATTGCGTCACCATGGCCTTCGGAGTGCGCAATGTTACCCATAAGGATCGCGCCCTGGCCTCGATGTACCGCGTGCTGAAACCTGCGGGACGCCTATTGATATTGGAATTCTCCACGCTGAATGTTCCTGCGTTGCAACCGCTATATGATTTTTATTCCTTCAAGTTCCTGCCGCTGATGGGCAAGTTGATCGCCCAAGATGCCGAGAGTTATCGCTACCTCGCCGAGTCCATACGCATGCACCCGGATCAAGAAACACTCGGGGGCATGATGGAAGATGCTGGCTTTGAGCGCTGCGAATATTTTAATTTAAGCGGCGGGATTGTCGCCCTGCATCGGGGCTATAAGCTATGAAGCCCCCGGCACGCCTGGATGAAAATACCCAATATGCCGACTTTTAGCGGCGTCGAAGAGTTTCCTGAGTTCGGCAAGGAGACTTCCTGATGCCCACGCTGCCGATTACACGCACAATTATGGCCGTTATTGAAGGTGCGCTTAATCGTTATCTGCGCCTCGACCCTGATGTATTGCCGCGCCTGGGTGGACTTGATGGAAAGGTCATTGCCGTTGAGCTCGAAGGCCTAGACTGGATCTGGTATCTCCTGCCCGACGCGACCGGCATACGCGTACATAACGAATATGAAGGCGCGCCCGATGCCAGGTTACGCGGCACGCCGTGGGCGTTGCTGCGCCTGGGAACGCAAAAACAAGATGGCAATGCGTCTGCATTATTTTCCGGCGATGTCGAGATCAGTGGCGACATGGAATTGGGGCAACGCTTCAAACAAATTCTCGATGAGGTCGACATCGACTGGGAAGAATTGCTCTCCAAAGTTGTCGGGGATGTGCTCGCCCATCAGGCCGGAAATGCCGCGCGTCAGGCGCGTGAGTGGAGCACGCGTACGCTGGAAACTTTGGGGCAGAATTTTTCCGAATATCAACAGGAAGAGGTGCGTAACCTGCCCGCAGCCCATGAAATGAGCGAGTTTCTTAGGGCCGTTGATACGCTGCGCGATGACGTTGAACGTATGGAGCAACGCATGCGTCGCATAAAAGACGCAGTAGAGTCGCGGGGAAACGGAGCTTGATCCGCGTCAGCCAGGTACGGCGCCTATTGCACATTAACCGCATTCTCGTGCGGCACGGCCTCGACGAGATTGTGTTTGCTACCCATTTGTTCCGGCCCGTGCGTTTCCTGATGTATATACTGCCTTGGTATTGGCTGCGCGGTGTGCAACTTCCGCGCGCGGTACGCATTCGCAAGGCCTTGGAAGACCTCGGCCCGGTATTTATTAAATTTGGCCAGATGCTCTCCACCCGACCCGACCTGTTGCCCGAGGATATCGCCTTGGAGCTGGCCCTGCTGCAGGATCGCGTGCCGCCCTTTCCCGGCGAGCTGGCCCGTGCCATTGTCGAACAGGCCTACGGTAAAAAAGTTGACGAAGTCTTTCAGGCGTTCGATGAAACACCGTTTGCTTCCGCGTCCATTGCGCAAGTGCATCTCGCGCTCCTGCACGATGGCCGACAGGTCATCGTCAAAGTCGTACGCCCTTCTATCGAAAAGGTAATTCGTCGCGATGTCAGCCTGCTATATACACTGGCCGAATTGGCTGAGCGCTACTGGTCAGAGGCCAAGCGCCTGCGCCCACGTGAGGTTGTCGCGGAATACGAAAAAACGATACTCGACGAACTCGACCTGATGCGCGAGGCGGCGAATGCCAGCCAACTGCGCCGCAATTTTCTAAACTCGCCGCTACTTTATATACCCGAAATAGAATGGCCGCTGGCGCGTCGCAATGTAATCGTCATGGAACGTATCTTTGGCACACCGATTAGCGACGTCGAGACATTGGTCGCACAAGGCATAAGCCTCAAAGACCTTGCCGAGCGCGGAGTGCAAATATTTTTCACGCAGGTGTTCGTGCATAGTTTTTTTCATGCCGACATGCATCCCGGAAATATTTTTGTATCAAAGGAAGGCCAATACATAGCCGTCGATTTCGGCATTATGGGTACCTTGAGTCCTCGCGATCAGCGCTATCTTGCAGAAAACTTTTTAGCCTTTTTCAACCGGGATTATCGACGTGTAGGTCAATTGCATGTCGATGCTGGTTGGGTACCCGCAGGTACGCGTGTCGATGAGTTCGAGTCCGCCATTCGCACTGTATGCGAGCCTATCTTCGAGCGCCCATTAAAAGACATCTCGTTCGGCCACCTGCTACTGCGCCTGTTTCAGACCGCGCACCGCTTCAACATGGAAGTGCAGCCGCAGTTGGTATTGCTACAAAAAACCCTGCTCAACATTGAGGGGCTCGGCCGTCAGCTATATCCTGATCTTGATCTGTGGCAGACCTCCAAACCGTTCCTGGAACGTTGGATGAGCGAGCAGGTCGGCACCCGCGCCTTGTGGAAATCGATACGCGAAAATGCCCCGCAGTGGGCGGAAAAGCTGCCCGACATTCCCTTACTGTTGCACGACATCCTGCAACAAACACGCGACGGGAAACTGGAGGTAGAATGGAAATCCGCGCAATTAGAGAGAATTCAACATGACGTCAAACGCGCCAGCCAACGCAGTGTTATGGCGATCATGGGTGCTACATTTATTATCAGCGCTGCGATTATAAAAGGCCTGGACGGTTACGCCCCTATCATGCTTGGCAATGCGCCTTTGCTTACCTGGATATTAGGAGCGATAGGGGTAGTTATTTTAATAAGTGCCTGGTCGGAACGGAATTGATTGGCCTTTGCATACAACTGAAACGCGAGCACTTGAGCGTATAAATATTACCGCTCTTCAAAAGTCGCAAAATCACCGCCGTTGTAAAGTTATCTCGACTTCATCCCGGCGCTGTTTTCCAATCAGGGTTTCAATCAACTCCAGCGCGAAATCCATTGCCGTTCCCGGGCCGCGTGAGGTTATAACCTTGCCGTCCGTAACCACAGCCTGATCTTTCAGTAGCACGTTCTGCAACTGCATTTTTTCCAGCACGCCAGGGTAGCCAGTGGCCTGTTTGCCGTTTAGTAATCCGGCCTTGGCAAGGACGCTGGGCGCGGCACAGATAGCGGCGGTGAATTTACCGCTATTGGCCATTTTTTTGAGCAGCTCGGAAATGCGCGGGTCGCTGTTGAGATTGTCCGTGCCGGGTTGACCACCGGGCAAGACGATCATATCGAAGTCCTGTTGCAGGGCATCATCCAAGGTGGTGTCGGCCAGCAAGTGCGTGCCGTGGCTGGCGCGTATGGGTTGATCGTCAAGGCCGACACTCACAACGTTAATTCCTGCGCGCCGCAACAGGTCGATGATGGTAACGGCCTCAATTTCTTCGCAGCCCTGGGCAAGCGGTACCAGTACGTTGGTCATAGGTTAATCCTTGAAGGTTATTTTCCTAACGCCAAGATGGAGCGAAAACCCGCTGTAATCAGTTTATTTAGTTATATCTGCCTTGGCGGACCGTTCTCTCATGCTCCCGGAGGTACGCGCCTGCATGATGGTCAGGCCCTTCAGCAGATTGAGCGCCTCGTGCAATTGGTAGTCAGTATCAGGCGAGGCAAGCGGGGGCTTTTCATCGGCCGCTGTGGTTGTTTTAGTAGCCGGTGCCGCGCTACCGGCATCGGCGCCCGGTTCCGTGGCAGGCTTGGTTTTGTCCTGAGTTTCATCCTTATTAAGTTCAATCTTGATATTGATATCCTTGTCCGGCGCAGGCGTCTTGCCGTTAATCAAATGCCGGGTAAGATCGGCCTCCTTCAGGGGCTGGATAACAATCTCATCGTTGGAGGCGAGCTTGATATTATTCAAAACCACATCGGGGACTATGCCTTCAGCCTGGATGGAGCGCCCGGAGGGCGTATAGTAGAGGGCAGTAGTGAGCTTCACCGCCGCCTCGTTGGTCATCGGCAACACGGTCTGCACTGAGCCTTTGCCGAAGGTCTTCTCACCCATCACGATAGCGCGCTGTTGATCTTGCAATGCGCCCGCCACGATCTCGGAGGCCGAGGCCGAACCGCTGTTAACCAGCACCACGAGCGGCGCACCATTTAATACATCTTCCGGCGTGGCGTTAAATTTGAGCTCGGAATCCTTGGCCCGCCCTTGGGTGTAAACAATCAGCCCCTTCTCTAAAAAGGCATCGCTGACCGCCACCGCCGCGCCGAGTACGCCACCGGGGTTATTGCGCAGATCCAGCACCATGCCTTTGAGCTGTCCGCCGTTTTCTTTCTTGAGCTTAGTGATGGCGTCAACCATGTTAGGGCCGGTCTGGCCCTGAAACTGCGATACGCGCACATAGCCATAACCTGGATCGAGCATTTGGGTCTTGACGCTTTTTACCTTGATGACGGCGCGCGTGAGGGTTATTTGCACTGGTTTTTCCTCGCCCTTGCGCAAAATGGTGAGCGTAATGGGTGTGCCGACCTTGCCACGCATGAGATTGACAGCCTCGTTCAGCTCTACGCCCTGCATCGGGGTTTCGTCGAGCCGGATTATCAAATCGCCGGCCTGCACACCACCCCGCGATGCGGGGGTATCGTCGATCGGGGCGATAACTTTAACGAGGCCGTCTTCCATACCGACCTCCAGCCCGAGCCCGCCAAATTCGCCGGTAGTCCCGATCTGCAATTCCTGGAAATCCTTCGCATCCAGAAACGAAGAGTGCGGATCCAGACCCGACAACATGCCGCGAATGGCATATTCGAGGAGGGTTTTGTCTTCCACGGGTTCGACGTAGTCGCTCTTGATCTTCGCGAACACTTCAGTAAAGGTGCGCAATTCTTCAAGCGGCAACGGAGATGCCGCTACGGCGTCCTCGCGTTGCGCAAGCACACCCCGGCCAATGGCCAAGGAAAGCCCGAGCAACAGGCCCAGGCACAGGATTAACAAATTACGGAATGTCGTGTTCATGCATTGCTCCACCATCAAATAAGACCCTATTACAAATGCCAGTGACAAAGGCCGAACACTTTTACTTTCCGCAAATGCCCTTTGGTTTGTCCCAATCGGTTTTACAGCAAAGCCAATCTCTTCATTAGAAAGAGGAAGTTCTGATTAGTTGCGGCGTTTTTAGTACGGGGCCTATTTTTATCCGTCTTTTTTGCACCACAGGGCCGGGTTACTGGGCTCGCCCTGATGACGAATCTCAAAATACAAACCCGAATCGTCACCGTCTTCATTTCCAACATTGGCAATAATGTCACCCGCTTCTACCCAATCACCGGTGGCTTTATCCAGGCTTTGGTTCTGACCGTACAGGCTCATGTAACCGTTGCCATGGTCAATAATCATGAGCAGGCCGAACCCGCGCAACCAATCGGCAAAGGCCACGCGACCATGCGAAACCGCATGAACCTCTTGGCCGGCGCGCGCGCCTATCACCACGCCCTGCCATTTCATCGCCCCGTCCATGCGCGGACTGCCATAAGAAATCAGAATCGGACCGGTGATCGGCCAAGGCAGCTTGCCCTTGAAACGCTCGAAGGGCTCGCGATCCCCAGGCTCTTCCGGGATAGCGGCAAGTGCCTGCTGCAATTTTGGCAGCAACTCTTCAAGTTGCTGCTGGTCCTCAACCAGCCGCTGCAATTCCTGATCCTTTGACTGGATCTCGGCATCCAGCTGGGCGCGTAAAACCAGGCGTGTCTGCTGGCTGTTTTCCAAGGCCTGTTTGCCTTGAAGCTGCGCGGCGCGCAAGCCTTCAACCTCGACTACTTGCTGTTTGACTGTCTGCTCAAGGCTGTCGAGCTGGGCAAGATCAGCCGCCAAACCGCTGATGCGCTGCATCCTGGCGCGGTTGAAGTAATCATAATATATCAGGCTACGTCCGATAGTGGCAGGATTCTGCTGGTTCAGCAGAATCTTCAAGTACTCTTGGCGGCCTATCATGTAGGTCGCGCGAATCTGCGCGCCCAACGCACGGCGCTGTTTGGCCAATGCATCCTGCTGAACATGGCGGTCGGATTCGAGTTCGGCAAGCCGTTGCGTTTGTGCCTGCAATTCGGCATCGCGTTGTTGAAGATCACGGCTGAGCCGGGCGATGTCCTGCTCGGTAGCACGCAATTGTTTAGTCACGGTGTCATGCTGCCCGTGCGCCTTATTCAGATTTGCGCGTAGCGCCTCTATCTGGGTGCGCAGTTTTTCCAGGTCGGCGGCTTTGGCTTTATAGTTTTCATCGTCAACCGCCGGAGCTGCCGAGGCGATGCTACCGGCCAGCAGAAGAGGAAGCAGAATGAGCCGCAGATTATTGAGCAAGCTCCACCAGTGTGTCACCGCTCATCTCGGCGGGAATGTCCAAACCCATCAGATAAAGCATGGTCGGCGCAACGTCGGATAGTGCCCCGCTTGCGGCTACGGTGGCGGGACGCCCAACATAAATAAAGGGCACAGGATTGACAGTATGTGCGGTGTGCGCCTGCCCGGTGCCATCACCGCACATCTGTTCGGCATTGCCATGATCGGCGGTAATCAATAGTTCTCCGCCCACTTTTTGCAGTGCCTCAATGATCCGCCCCAGGCAGCTGTCCAAGGTCTCGATGGCTTCCACTGCCGCAGGGAAATTGCCGGTATGACCAACCATGTCGGCGTTGGCAAAGTTGCAGATGATGGCATCGTACTTGCCGCTGGCGATGGCCTGCACCAGCTCGTCGGTAACTCGCGGCGCGCTCATCTGCGGCATCAAATCATAGGTCGCAACGTGCGGCGATGGAATAAGAATACGATCTTCGCCCGCGAACGGCTGCTCTGTGCCTCCGTTGAAAAAGAAGGTGACGTGCGCATATTTCTCCGTCTCGGCGATGCGCAATTGGCGCAGGCCCGCATCAGCGATATAGGCGCCGAACACGTTGTGCAGGCGCTCGGGCGGAAAGGCCACGGGTATGCCGAAATCCTCGCTGTAGTCGGTGAGACTGACAAAGCTCGCCAGCCGGGGACGCGTTGCGCGCTCAAAGCATTTGAAACCCGGTTCGATGAAGGCGCGCGTAAGCTGGCGCACGCGGTCGGCGCGGAAATTCATGAAGATAATCACATCACCATCTTCGACCTGCACCGCTGACTCGCCAGGAGGAATGATTGCCGTGGCCTGCACAAACTCATCCGACTCGCCGCGCGCATAGGCCAGCGCCAGCGCCGTGCCGGCATTCACTGCGTGGAACTCCGCCCTGCCTTGCGCAATGAGATCGTAAGCACGCTCGATGCGTTCCCAGCGATTGTCACGATCCATCGCATAGTAACGGCCAATGATAGAGGCAATACGGCCCGCGCCGAGCTCGGCGAATTTGATTTCGATGCCTTGAATAGACTGCGCGGCACTGCGCGGCGGCATGTCGCGGCCATCCAGAAAGGCATGCAAATATATGCGTACTGCGCCGCGCTTGACGGCCAGTTCGATCATCGCGTGGAGTTGTTCCTCGTGACTGTGCACCCCGCCCGGCGAGAGCAGGCCAAATATATGCAGGCCTGTTTGACTCGCAATGGCTTGGTCAACGGCATCCGTCAGCACCTGATTGTTGAAAAAAGAACCGGTGCGAATGGCGCGCTCAATGCGCGTGAATTCCTGATACACCACGCGGCCCGCGCCGAGGTTGAGATGGCCGACCTCTGAGTTGCCCATCTGGTCATCGGGCAGCCCGACATTCATGCCCGAGGTATGAATCAGCGTGTGAGGATAATTATTAACCAGATTGTCCCACACCGGCTTGCGCGCGCTGTGAATCGCATTGCCGTCCGGGTTGTCACTGTGGCCCCAACCGTCCAGCACAACCAGGACAATCGGCCTATGGGTCAACGGCATGGTGGATTCCTGAGATAAATTTAATTAACCGAAGCGGGATCGGCGAGGACAGCTGGCAAACATTACGAAATAATATAAAATGCCTTTTACGCAGACAATGACTTATTATATAACGATAACATCGCGGCATTAAAGGCAGCATTCGCGCCGGGTCCGATAGCACGAGGCCGGAAAGCTACAAACCATCCGCATTTTCATATCGTACGCATGGTAGCCAGCATTTATAATCAGCCTCCGCCCATACCTCCACTCAAAGACAGAATAACTCATGCAACAACTTGGCACGTTTATCCTGAACCACTGGGAATTATTTCTCGCCCTGGCCATCATCCTGGTTTTGTTAGCGAGTACCGGCTTCAGCCAGAAACTCCTCGGCTTCAAGGAAGTTCAGCCGCAAGAACTCACGCACATGATTAATCGTCAGAATGCCGTCGTCTTTGACGTGCGCGAAGACAAGGAATTTGGCGAAGGGCATATCGTGAATGCCGTCCATGTGCCACTCAGTAGTCTCGAGGCACGTCTGAAGAGCCTGGAAAAATTCAAGGGCCGTCCCGTAGTCACCACCTGCCAAACGGGCGACCGTTCGGCACGCGCCGCTGCCATTTTGCGCAAACAGGGCTTCGAGCCCGTATCCAAGCTGGCGGGCGGGCTCATGGCTTGGCGCGCTGCAAAGCTTCCACTCAGCACAAAGTGATATTACCCATGGCAAAGGTCATCCTTTACACTAGCGGCTTTTGTCATTATTGCGTGCAGGCGCGCCGCCTGTTAGAGGCAAAAGGCGTGGTCTATGATGAATTATATATTGATCGCGACCCGGCTCTCAGGGCGCAGATGGAAGGCAAAACTCAGCGTCGTAGCGTGCCGCAAATATTTATCGGCGATTACCACGTAGGCGGATACGAGGATATGCGGCAGCTCGACAAAAGTGGTCAGCTGGATGCCTTATTGCAAGGCTGCTTTACAAATTACAATCCCACAGAAGTACCATAAAACGTAAGGCGTCAGATTATTCTGCTGCCTTATTCGTTCTTTCATTAGGAAAAAATTATGGCCGAGGCCGAGGCACAGAATCAGCAATCCGGGCAGAACGCTGGCACAGAGGCCGGACAGTTCACTATTCAGAAAGTGTATGTAAAAGATATCTCCTTCGAGACGCCTAATTCACCGCAAATCTTTTTGGAAAAATGGGCGCCGGAGGTTAGCCTGCAATTGCGCAGTACTGCCACCCAACAGGGCGAAGACGTGCACGAGATCGTGCTATCGCTGACCATCACCGCCAAACAAGGTGACAAAACCGCCTACCTTATCGAGGTGCACCAGGCGGGGGTTTTCACTATCAAGGGGTTTAACGAACATGATATGAAGGCCATGCTCGGCAGTTATTGCCCCAATATTTTATTTCCCTACGGCCGCGAGGTCGTCTCGGACCTGGTCACCAAAGGCGGCTTTCCTCTGCTATTGCTGGCGCCAGTCAATTTCGATGCGCTCTACGCCCAAATGCTCACGCAGCAGGGACAAACCCCTGAAGATATCGCGCACTAGATTCCAATCGGTGTACGGCTGGCCGCATTCTTTAAGTAAGTCATTGCGCGCACCGCATAGTCACTTCACATGAAGCAAACTTCGCCTATCGCGGTGCTCGGCGCCGGTTCTTGGGGAACGGCTCTGGCTTTATTACTTGCACGCAATGGTCAACCGACCGTGCTGTGGGGACGGGATGCGACGTTCATGGCGCAGCTTGATTCCGCGCGCACCAACGCGCGCTTTTTGCCAGGTTTCCCTTTCCCCGATGCATTGCAGATCAGCAGCGATCTGCATCATGTATTTGCCCAGGGCCCGGATATTTTACTTGCCGTGCCCAGCCACGGATTCCGTGAGACCTTGCGGGTGATTAAACCCCATATCAATTCGGCGGCCTGCGTGGCTTGGGCCACCAAAGGTTTCGATCCGGGCTCAGGCCGTTTATTGCATCACATCGCCGCCGAACTGCTGGGCGTCACCCAGCCCGTGGCCGTTATTTCCGGCCCCACCTTTGCGCGCGAAGTCGCAAGCGGCTTACCCACTGCCGTAACCGTCGGCTCGCAATTTCCGGGCTGCGCCAAGACCCTCGCGGCGCGACTGCACAACGACAGTTTTCGGGTTTATACCGGCAACGATATCATGGGTGTGGAGGTCGGCGGCGCGGTAAAAAATGTGCTTGCCATTGCCACCGGCATTGCCGATGGCCTGGGCTATGGCGCCAACACACGCGCCGCGCTCATTACGCGTGGCCTGGCCGAGATGATGCGCCTGGGTGTTGCATTAGGCGGGCAACGCGAGACGATGATGGGTCTGGCCGGACTGGGCGATCTGGTACTCACCTGCACCGATGATCAATCCCGCAACCGCCGCTTGGGACTTGCGCTCGCAAGCGGTGCGTCGCTCAAGGATGCCTTGCGGGAAATCGGTCAAATCGTGGAAGGTGTACCCACCGCGCGCGAGGTCATGCGCCTGGCTAAGGCACATAGAATCGAAATGCCGATCAGCGAGCAGGTGTACCTTGTATTGCATGAAGGCAAAAATCCTCGCGCCGCGGTTCAGTCATTACTCCAACGCGAGCAAAAGGCGGAAACTATTTAGTCCGCATGCGCTATAAGCGGCCCACGCAGAAAAAGCAACGTTAAGCATTTCCAACCGATATTCCGGATTTTGCTCTTGCTATCATGCGCTTTACCTCCGAGCTGGCATGTGTAGCCATAAGCTGTATCTCCGGATGTTTTTGGGCAAATACCCGGAATATTTCATCTGCAAATGCCTGCCCGATAGCAGGGACTTCCGCAAAATTAAACATTACGACTTTAAATAGCTCTACTCTGGCTAAAACCCTCTTGGCCTGAGAACGGGAAATCAGTTGGTCATTACCATATTGGGCAAGCCTGACCGGAACAACTGTTTTGTTGAATCCGTATTCATCACCCGATGAGTACTGATCAAAAATCTTTCTTGTTGTTCGTGCGTTATGGTTGTTCAGCTTCATCCATACGCCTGTGCCATCTGAGAGTTTATCTTGTTCCAGGACCCAATCCTCGGCTTCTCCAAATTCATGGGAGAAGTAGACCCCGCCAGAGAGAATATCGAAAGAATCAAACATACGGGAAGTGAAGAAAATACCTTCCCCGCTGTGATTCTTGGGATCGGTTGTCAGTTTTCCTTTTGATAGCTCGAAAATTGCATGGCGTTCATCTAATAGATTCATGGCCGACTGGATTTTCTTGAAGATCCCGACACCGTCGTCGAAGATCACAAGCTCACTGTAGGTTGCGGTCTTTTTCAGCCGGACCGTGATCGTAGTACCCCCTGAATGGTCAATGGCATTGTTGAACATTTCTGTAAAACCATAGTGCCAAATGTTGAGGACATTTTCAGGTAGTTGTCCCAGCGCGGGCCGAACGTCATTCGTCCAAACCAAATCCTCGGCCAGACCTTGGCCGATGGAGTACTGCTTCACCCATTCTCTCAATGGACAAAGCTTGTATATCCTGTTTCGCGTTCTCCCGAAGTCCGTCAGCGCCTTTTCGGATGTAAGCTTTTGCAGGTGCTTATTAACAGCTTGCCGGGTAATGCCGAAATGCTGAGCTGTTACTTTGCTGAGGTCGGTCGGATGCCTTTCGGCATTTTCGAGGATGAACCGGCGTATATCCTCGCCGCGAGCGTTAACTCTGGTAGCCATTAGAAACCTGCCCCATAAACATTGGCAACTATAGATTTGATTATTGTCAACTATAAGGAATAGATTGTCAACCTTATCTGCGGGGGAGATCAGGGCCCGTAGGGCGCATTAGGCGAAAGCCGTAATGCGCCGCATGGATAGTCCACATCCGGCGCAATGCCCTTCGGTTATTGCGCCCTACTGCGCTGGCCGGACTGGGCGATCTGGTACTCACCTGCACCGATGATCAATCCCGCAACCGCCGCTTGGGACTTGCGCTCGCAAACGGTGCGTCGCTCAGGGACGCCTTGCGGGAAATCGTTCAAATCGTGGAAGGTGTACCCACTGCGCGCGAGGTCATGCGTCTGGCTAAGGCACATAGAATCGAAATGCCGATCAGCGAACAGGTGTGCCTTGTATTGCACGAAGGCAAAAATCCCCGCGCCGCAGTTCAGTCATTACTCCAACGCGAGCAAAAGGCGGAAACTATTTAAATCCAGCCTCAAATCCGGCCCTTGCCAAGCGTAAAGTTCCTCTTTACACTTGGGATGTGATCAAAAGCTTCCAGCACAAAGGACTTGAGAAGTTTTTCAAGACAACCAACAAAGGTGGCATCCAACCGCAACACGCGGCCAGATTGCGTGTTCAGCTTACCACTTTAAACATTGCTGAAACGCCGCAAGACATGAGCGTGCCGGGGTGGAAATTGCATCGCCTGAAGGGCGACAAACATCTGTTCTGGGCAGTCTGGGTGGATAAAAATTGGAGGCTTGTTTTTCGCTTCCAAGGACAGGATGTCGAGCTTGTGGATTATTTGGATTATCACTAGGAGACAGGTATGGAGATGTTTGATCCGGCGCATCCCGGCGAAGTGCTACGGGAATATTTACCGGAAGGTATGACAATCAAGGAGGCCGCCAAGCGTCTTGGGGTCACCCGCCAGGCACTCTCTGCCGTGTTGAATGGCCGCTCTGGCGTGAGCGCCGAGATGGCCTTGCGTCTCGAAGCGGCGCTGGATACGAAGGCGGATTTTTGGCTGCGTCTGCAAATGCAGCGTGATATGTGGGTCGCGCGACAAAAGCCGTGCCCCAAGGTCAGGCGGCTTGCGGC
>JBDSMM010000030.1:0-8693 GCA_039915825.1 Gammaproteobacteria bacterium
ATAAAACGCGAGCAGGAACAAAAGGCCGCCGGGAATGAGTAAGCCTGAGTCGCACGACAGGACGTATAGACGTTATATCCTGTGGTTTATTTACGCCTGCATCGTCTACAGCATCATCGGCTTTTCCTGGGGCGCAATAGTCGGAATGATCCCGGACCTGCGCGATTTTATTAACAACCGGCCGCATGCCCACTTGATCATGCTCGGCCACGGGCACATAAACCTTCTGGGCTGGGTGGAGATGGCCATATTCGCATCGTTGTATTATGTCTTCCCGCGCGTAGTAGACCGACCTATTTACAGCTTGCGCCTGGTAAAGATCCATTTTTGGACGCATAACATCGGGTTGTTAGGCATGGTGGCGTCCTTCGTCGCCGCAGGCACCGTCGGCGGTTTGGCGGGCATGGATATGACGGCGGACGAGGTCAACTCGACAGTGCGTCCCTTCATGATAAGTGTCGGCATGTTCGGGCTGCTGGTACTGACGGCCAATGGCATATGGGCCTACAACCTGTTTCGCACCGGGCGAGGCTGGGGTAACGAACATGGCTAAGTTAACGCTGCTGGGCACGACCTTATTACTGGCGGTTTTGCTGTCCGGTTGCCCGGAAGGGTCGGCCTTGCAGGTAGGTGCCCAAGCACCCAGTATCCAGACTAAAACTTTGGCCGACGTCGGCGGCGACTTCAGCAAGATCACTTCTTACCGACATCCCGATGAGCGCATGTATCAATACTCGCTCGACCAAGCCCTCAAATTAGGCAAAACCATAGTCGTCGAATTTGCAACGCCGGGACATTGTACGCCGTGTGACGGGCAACTACAGATGCTTAAGGGGATACTTGATAAATACCAATCCCAAGTGGTGATTCTACACATGGATCAGTATCAGAACCCGGGCGCTTACAAATCCTTCCGCGTGATGGGCGATCCGTGGACATTTATCATAGATAATCAACAAATCGTGCGCTATGTTCAGTCCGGTCGAATGTTATACCAGGAATTAGACGCTGCGCTACGTGATGTCCTGCAAGCCCAGGCGGGCTGACCGTGGCCGGGCAGGCGCGGTATTCCCTAATCCCGGATCGCAAGGGAGTAATCTGGGACCTGTTATTATATGTTCCTACCGTTGTCATTCTCGCCATGATCGGCATTAAGCTCTGGTACGGTGCCAATCAGGAATTGGCTTATGTCTTGTTTTTCCTCGCCTCCTTTTTCTTTATCGCCGGCGCTAACCGCATCCTGAAAACCCGGTTAATGCTGGTTTCGACGGCGCCTATCGTGCTGGATATCGGTAAAGACCGTGCACGCCTCGAATTACGTGGCGGCGGGCACATCGACTTGATTAAAGATTTGCGCTATTACGCCGACACGCAGGGCAAATCCTTCGCGCTGACCGGAACCGATGTGTTGGGCCGACGTCAACAATATATATTTCACCGAGGCCAGTTTGCTGAGGAGGCTTCCTTCAGGGAGATAAACACCTTACTTAAGGTTTATCAGTAGCTCATCCGGATACTAGCGCCTGCGCCGCATGATATCCCAGCCCATCCACCCGATCACGATGGCCCCAAGCAGGCAAATTACAGTGATTGCGGTATATTCGGTTGCCTTCGATACCAGGCCGCCTATGAACATATGCACCGAATAACCGAGCACTGTGATTCCCGCGACAGCAACTAATAAATAAATTAACAGTTCTTTCATAAATAATTTATAAATGCCGGCCTTGGTAGTTGCAATTAGTTAACTGCTAAGGTAAATTTTATCCGCTTTATCCAAGTACATGACGTTGCGTTGGTCGCAGTATCCGAATAAAAAGTGGTTTGGAGATATAGTATGGCAAAAACCTCATCTGGAATGGTAAGAAAGTCACTCTTGCTCAGCTTTGTGGTTGGAATGGTTGTAGGCATGGGAAATGGTAGCGTATTTGGTATTTATCTCATGGCCAATCTGGGTCGCGGCAAGTTTTCCAACTGGGGCGGCTGGGACTCTTATACTCCCACCAGTTTCAATGGGTTCATGACATGGACCATGCTTGTGTTCGGAGTCGCATTTATCGCAATTTTATTGATGGCCCTACATGGCCATGATAAGATGGCGCAGAAGAGAGTGGGCGGTACCGGTCATTAAGGAATATAGGGTATCTCGAGTTTAATTTTGGGCTTTGTAATCTCATTTTTCGGAGCGCAGTAATGGCATATTTAGCTACTTTTGCCGGTATCTTGAGCATGGTAATCGCCTTCTCAAGCATGTGGCTTGCATGGTATTTATTGACCCCTTGCCAAGTCTGTGGCAAATGTGGGACCCGCGGATTAATCACACCTTGTTGTCCGTCTAATAAAAAATCAAATAGCTGAACATCGGCCGGGTTAATGGCCGGGCATTGAGTTTTAATGGGTACGTTAACGGGCGTAGCAACTCTTTACTGAGGTATTATTTTCATGTTGCAGAAATATCTATTCGCAAAAAATGAAGACATCCCGGCGGGAACGTCTTCGATATTTTTCGCATTCTCGGCCATTATCTGGTTCGTTATCGGCACTGGCCTCGGCACATTTAACGCCGCCAAATTAGGGTTCCCCGATTGGGTGACGGGCTACCAGATGTTTGCCTTCGGCAAGATGCGTCAAGTGCACGTCATGGCGGTCATCTTCGGCTGGATATCGATGGCTTTCGCAAGCGCCATGATGTACATCACCCCGGCGCTCGGCAACACGAAGCTGTGGTCGGAAAAGCTGGGAGTCTGGAGCTGTTTGAATTGGAACATCGGGCTCGCCGTTGGCCTGCTGACCATGTGGATGGGTATGACCTCGGGGCGTGAATATTCCGATTTTATTTATCCTATTGACCTCATCTTCTTATTCTTCGTGCTTATCCCCGTGTCAGTCAATGTGTGGATGACCATCGCGCACCGCCGCACCCAGGGCATCTATACCACTAACTGGTTCTTCGCCGCCTCCACCTTCATGTTTATTATCGTGTTGCTGGTTGGAAACTTGCCGGAATATTTCCACCTGACCGGTCTTACCGAGGCCTATCTCACCTGGTGGAATGCGCACAATATTCTGGGGCTATGGATTACGCCGGTGGCCGCAGCCATTGCCTACTACACCATTCCCAAGATCACCGGCAATCCGCTGTACTCGCATCGCATCGGCCATTTGCATTTCTGGTCCATCGTGATCTTCTACTCCACCCCGGCGGCACATCACTTGATGTCTGCCCCGCTACCCGAATGGCTGAAGTCATTCGCCTCGGTGGAGGGTGTGTTGATCCTCGTGCCGGCGATTGCCTTCGTCTCGAATATCCTGCTGACCATGCAAGGCAAGTGGAATATGTTCGTTGAGAACATCGAGACGCGCTTCACGGTGACGGGCGTGTTGCTGGCTATTCCATTAAATATGCAGGGCGGTTTTCAGCAGACCCGCTCCATCAACTGGTATATTCACGGCACCGGCTGGATCGTGGCCCACGCGCATCTGGCGCTACTGGGCTTCTCCACGTTCATTGAAGTTGCCGCCGTTTACTACGGCATGCAGACCTTGATGAAGCGCAAGCTTTACTCGCTGGCGTTGGCTAACTTCCATTTCTGGATGCTGCTGATCGGCTTCTCGATTTACTGGATCTCAATGACTATCGCCGGCCTGATTCAAGGCGCGGGCAAGATTTACGAGGTGCCGTATATCGATATCGTGGTCGCTGAGCATCCCTATATGATTGCGCGCTGGTTTGGTGGCACCTTGGTGTTTCTGGGCAATTGTGTTTGGTTGTACAACATGTACATGACGGCGCGCGAAGGCACACCGTTACCCGCCGGTCGCATGGCGCATGAGCTGGCTTACGAACGTTAAGACTGATGTTCTGGCTGTTGAGAAGATACTTAATAATAAAATAGTAAGGGAGGAGGTCTAGCGTGGCCTTTAGAGAGTATAAAATCGGTTCTGCAATGTTTGGAGTAGCGTTATCGCTCTCCATGGCCATTACGCTGGTTATGCCTAGCTATAACATTATTGCGGTGGGATCTACCGCGACAGCTTTGGATAAACAATTAACTTACGGGCAGGTCAGCGGCTTCAGCTTTCATGACCCTATGCTGAAGGGTGAGGGAAAGCCGAAAAAGGTCTTGTTAAAGCAGGATCCAACCACAAATGCTCCGATGGAGCCGACCTATGCCTACGTATTTACCGCTGATGCGCCTTTCCCGAGTGGAATTCTGCATCCCCAAATACTCGGTAAGGGTGTGGGTGAGCTGAGCGTTAAGCAAGGCAAGATTGATGATGCGCTAACACCGGGCGGCGCCGTGTTCCTGGTAAAGGAAGGCGAGTTTGAAGGCAAAAAATATCCTTATATTGAAAATGCCACGGCCACCATGGGTTGGAAACCTGACGCTGTATTAAAGTCGGCGGGGGATGCTAATACTATCTACGCCGGGGCGGGTAAACAGATGTTCGTGCGCGAAGGTTGCTGGTGGTGCCATACCCTGTTGCCGGAGCAGACGCAAGACTTTCAAGTATTTGGTCCCCCGCCTCTATTGGGAGATTTTAACGGTGAGTCACCGACGGCTTTTGGTTCCGACCGCAAAGCTCCTGATCTTCTACACGTGGGTTCACGTAATTCTTCAAAAGAGTGGATGATGTTGCATTTCTTCAATCCTCGCTTGGTGCAACCACATTCCATCATGCCGCGCTTTGACTACCTTTGGGGTGAAAAAGACGCGCACGGCAACAAGATTAATTACAATGCCTGGCGTAAGGAATTTATCGAATACCGTGAAGGCAAGCGTATAACGCCGCCCGATGTCCCGGCTTATCGTAATGATAGTGAAATACGATATCTCATCGACTTTGTGTTGAATCTGAAGTAGGAGGATCTATCATGTCATGGCACTTTAAAAAGCCTTTACATTCCCTATCATCCGAGGAGCTAAACCAGCGGGCTATGGAATTATGGGAAGCCGAAAGCATGGGCGGAATAATGGAAAACAACAACCGGCTACCGTTGCCAGTTGTCTATCTATTGGTATTGACAATGTTATCCGCTTATTTGCTCACCTTCCCGCTTTGGGGACAACGACCGACAGCCGCTATTTATGAAGAGTATGTGGCGCTGATGGATACGCCTGAAGTACAAGCTCTTCCTAATGATGCCGCGCGGATGAAATACATCGTTAATGCTGTCGAAAAGAAAGGCTCCGCACACCTGCAAGAGCAAGTACGTCATCCGGTAACCATGGATGACCTGCGCGTACTCAAGCCGATTATTGCAGACCTCAAGGCGCAAAATGCGCGTCTTGAGGAGCAGACCGTACTCGGTAATACCACCGTGGTGGCAAACTTTGAGGGGAACATCCGTGCGGACGGCAGCGTGGTACGTACCCAGCCTTGGTGGGACACCGGTTACTTTATCGACATTTTCTATATCATATATTTTTGCTTGGCCGTATTAATTGTGGTTAAGCGCTTACCGCCGTATACCCTCCAGCCCACACACGGGAACGAGCACAATTACGAGGAAGGGTATGACGTCAAAAAACCCATCATCTCTAGCGAAGGATTTATGTATGACAAAAAGGCATCAGCATGATTGAACTAGATAATCCCCCATTAGCTCTGCTAGGCGTAACCCTGATCGCTTTGATAGGACCGATAATCTATAGTTTTATCATTGATCGCTATGCGCCTAATCGTTACAAGAATAGGCCCTATAGAAATAAACCCGAGTAACATCCGCTGTTAACCAACGCCCAAACAATGCCGCTCTTTGAGCGGCATTGTTTTTTGCACTATCATCCACAAGGTCTGGCTTAGAGCGGTCCCAGCGAATTCGACTCAACTCATAAATAACATGGGCTAAGCTATGAAGCTATGTGGTTAAGCGCGTGAGAGGGCATGAAAATGGCTGTGGATGGAATAGTAGGGTTATTGCACGGTAATTATCCTGTCTTCAAGCACGCGGCTGTCATGATTAAGGTTCAATCACCGCAAAGCGAATATACGGGGATTGAGAATCTTCATAGCCAACAATTCAGCGTAGGCATTTTTTTCTTCCTGATCCTGGGGGTCACGCTTTTCAGCGGCATCGTGATAGCATTTATGAAAGGCAAAAACAGCAAGGCGTTAAAGCTTGGAGAGAAATGGCTGTTTGCATGGATTTTCTTGGGGATATTAGTGTCTATAGTATTCGGTGCATTACAGTTACTTGGCGGTTATCTATTCTAAGAGGATTCACATATGAATACAGACATGCTTGCTGACGGCTGGACAATTTACTTGTGGCTGGTAGTAGGTGTCATGATAATTATAGCGGTAATATTTGGTATTCGCTGGGCGTTTCGTAACGAGCAGTTCGATGAGGATATCAAGTACGTAATGTTCAATAAGGACGACGAATATAAGATGTCGCCTGAGGACTATGCGAAGAGCCAGGAAGTCGTGGCACAGCAGATCAAACGGCGCGATGAGGTAATGAGAGAACGGGAAAATCAAAAATAATCAACATGCGCAAAGGTGAAAAGTGGATATTGGTGATTATAGGCGCGCTTGTAGGCTTGGCAATGGTCAAGAACGCCTGGCAATTGAGCAATCAAACCGAGCCGGATCCCGGCATTCCCTTTTACAGTACCGCCTCTCCGGTTTTAAGCCGCGCAGGCTCTGATCTATATCGGAGTCTGCGATGCAAAGACTGCCATAGTTTATGGACGGTACGGAACATGTTGGAATTTGTTCCAGCGCCTGCTTTGGACGGGATAGGTTCCTTACGAACAGAGGCGTGGTTCTACAGCTACTTCTCGGCAAAACATCCGCAGTCTATCCTGCCCTCAAGGCTCAAGCAGGAATATCAAATGCCTTCGTACGCGCATCTTCCCGAGCAGGATCGTAAGGTGCTGGCTGCCTATATGGCCAGCCTGAAGGTCAAGGATTGGTACCTGGAAGAGACTAAAAAGGCAGAGTACGAGAAATTAACCGGCAAGGACTACCCCGCAGACGCGCGCTGATAACGCTCGTCAATCCAAATTCCTGTGTAACATCTCCATTGAAGAAACCGGCACCCCACACACATTCCCACCTATCGGCAACCGTCCGCGCGAGACGCAAGCGCTACCTGTTCGCGACTCTGGTAACTTGCGCGGCTTTGGCAATGATCGGCGGGACCGTGCATGTCGTGCAGCTCGGCGCCAACCGCATGGCCGATATGCGCAGCAAGGCCACCTATGACCTCAGGGAAGAGCGCTCGCGCATCCGCGCGGCGGGTGAAACCGCTATGCTTATGGCCCAGCAGGGGAACTATCAAGTCCCCCGTTACACGGCGGAAGAGGTGGCAAATTTACTGTCGCTAGATCAATGGAAAGAGATTGAGATAACGATAAGCATCCCTGCGGGCGAGTTCATCATGGGAACGGACAGTGTATTGTCGAATGAGCAAAATCATCCGCAACACAAGGTCAGCCTTCCCGCCTACAAGATCGATAAATATCCTGTTACCAATGCACAATACGCGCGCTTCATAGCGGCTACCGGGCATCGCCCGCCCAGTGCATGGGCTAAGGGGAAAATCCCCAGCGGCAGAGAATTGCACCCGGTGACCCTGGTATCCTGGCACGACGCGAATAACTACGCGCAGTGGGCGGGCAAACGCCTGCCCAGCGAGGCGGAGTGGGAAAAGGCGGCGCGCGGCACGGACGGACGGCGTTGGCCCTGGGGTAATGTGATGGAGCCGAGCCGGTTGAACACCTACTACAATGTTGGTAGCACTACACCCGTGACGGCCTATCCAAAGGGTGCGAGCCCGTACGGGGTGATGGATATGGCGGGGAATGTGAGTCAATGGACGGCGGATGATTTTCTCCCCTATCCCGGCACGGACGCGCCGCAAGATCTGTTCAAGGCCAAGGCAGGCGTAGTCAGCTCCGCCGCAGACCGCTCCTTAAGGGTGCTGGACTTGATCACCACGGATGCCCGCTATAAAAGCATGCGCGGCGGTTCCTGGAAGAGCGACCCTTTCTCCACGGCAAGCTATCACCGCAATTATTCCTTGCCTAACTACGCCTCGGATTTTTACGGATTCCGCTGCGCACAAGATATTGCAGGAGCATCATGATCAAGAAAGCCGCGCGGGTATTAGCCCTGCTGTTACCTATGCTGAGCAATGCGGCCTACGCCATAGACAGTTACCGCTATCTCCATGTCAGCATCGAAACACCTTGGCGCATCTTCCTGTTTTTATTGATTGGTATTTTGGCGCCATTTGTGGTCATGGTGTGGCTATACTGGCGCCACGCCAGGCGCGATCATGATCACGACAAAGATCATCATGACGATTAAATCAAGCTTGGTCGAGAAGACCGGCTGGCAGCGAGCGGGAATGGCGATAATGATGTTAATGTTACTCGGCCTGAGCATTCCCGTGCCGGCTCAGGATAGCCACCGCGTGTTGCAAGCCTTCGAAAACCAGGCCGAAAAAAAAGGACAACTGAACGACACGCTCACAATCAGTACCAAAGAAAAACAGAAGATCCTGTTCTTCATGGGCATTTTCTTGTTGATCGGGCTGCTGACCACGGCGGGACTGGGCATTGCCATGGGCGTCTATGGCAAACCGGTATTTGTCGCGCATATGCTGTTCGCGGGTCTGAGTGTAACCTTGGCCGTGATACACGCCATCGTTGCGATGGTGTGGTTTTTCCCGTTCTGAA
>JBDSMM010000046.1:0-7583 GCA_039915825.1 Gammaproteobacteria bacterium
CCCTTGGCGTTCCGCTCCGAAGACCTGCGCCATGTCGTCGATGCATTCAATAATGCGGTGCGGCGATTCGTAAAAAATCAGGGTACGTATTTCACCTTGCAATTCTTCCAGGCGCCGCCGGCGCGCACTTGCCCGTGCGGGCAGAAAGCCTTCGAACACGAAGCGGTCGGACGGCAGCCCCGAGGCAGACAGCGCGCTGATGAGCGCACAAGCGCCAGGGATCGGAATAACCCGGATACCTTGCGCGCGCGCCGCACAAATAAGGTGATAACCCGGATCGCTGATCAGCGGCGTGCCGGCATCGCTGATCAGGGCAATCGCCGCCCCCGCCAACAGGCGCTCCACGAGCAGGGCAGAGGCCTCGCGTTCGTTATGCTCGTGCAGGGCGACACAGCGTGTTTTGATGCCAAAGTGGCGCAACAGTGGGGCGCTATGGCGCGTGTCTTCGGCGGCGATTAAATCCACCGCCGACAGCACGCTCACCGCGCGCGGACTCATATCCTCGAGATTACCGATGGGCGTGGCAACGACATACAAGGTGCTCTTATCGATTGACACATCGCGCTCCCGCTAAGATACTGGAAACCTGAAAATGTATGCTGTCTTTGCCTAAGGCATCGCTATAGCTTCGGCACAGTGTAGTTAAACGCGCATGCTTATCTAACCGCATGCACACATTATGAAAGCCTCTTGTTTAATGGAAACCTGAACCTTGACCTATTATGCCCCCATTATTGTTGGCTTCAAAAATGCCCTGCGTTTGACCGCGCTTCCTGCGCGATGGACACTTGCAGCGCTGCTGATTTTAAGCGCGGTAAGTTGTGCGGTGGTTCAGCCTGCGGGACCTTCGTCAGCAACACCGGCTCTACCAACGGCTCAATTGCGGGCGGAACAATTGGAGGCAGAAGGCGATTTTGCCGGCGCGGCGCAGGTTTATTTGCGCCTGGCCGCTGCCGCAAATCCGCCGCTGCGCCAGAGTTATGAGTTAAGCGCCGCCACCGCTGCGCTACGTGCGGGCGATGTCCAACTAGCTCGCCAATTGATCGCTGGAATTGATGTCCAACGGTTCGACGCCAACCAGCGGGCCAGAATGCAGCTTCTGGATGCCGAGATTGCGTTGTCGGAAGGGAAGCCCCAACAAACGCTACAAGTTCTGGCAAATCTTACCGAACCTAATCTCCCGCCCGCGACGCAGGCGCAGATTCATCTGCTGCGCGCCGAGGCCTATGTTTTGCTGAACGATCACTTGGCCAGCGCACGCGAGCGCGTCCTGGTGGAGCCGTGGCTGACCAATCCGGTCGCCGTTAGTGATAACCAGAATGCCATCGTGCAATCGTTATGGATGTTGCCAGACCCGGTATTGCGGCAGGCCGGTGTGCGGCCTCCCGAAGTTTTAAGTGGCTGGATTGAGCTCGTACTGATCGCACGCAATACTGCCCAGGATCCCAACCGGTTCAACGAACAGGTCATCAATTGGCGGCAACGTTACCGCCAGCATCCCGCATCTGCGCAATTAATTGCCGCCCTGCCCGGACTGCGCAATGGCGTTGTCCAAGGCCCTGGTTCACCTACGCCAGTGGACGGGGCGCCCATAAATTCTCCGCAACGCATCGCCTTACTGTTGCCGACGTCCGGCAGTTTGGCAAACGTGGGCAAGGCGGTCAGCGAGGGCTTTATGGCCGCGGCCAATACGCAGTCGGCGGGCAGCACCAAGCCCGATATCCGTATTTATGATGTTGCTGCAAGCACGCCGACTGCCGAGGTGGCGAGGGTGCTTCAGGTGTATCAACAGGCCGTGCAGGAAGGTGCCGAATTCGTGGTAGGTCCCTTGCAAAAGGAGGGCGTCAAGGCCTTGTTCACGCTGGGGCCGTTGCCGGTGCCCACACTCGCATTAAACTACAACGAAGATGCCGGTGGCGCGCCGTTTAATCTCTATCAATTTGGCCTTGCTCCCGAGGACGAGGCCCGCCAGGTGGCAGAGCGGGCGTGGCTGGATGGCCGCGCACGCGCCTTGGTGCTGGTGCCTAAAGGTGACCGCGGGGAACGCATACGCGCCGCATTCAGTAATCGTCTCGAACAGTTGGGCGGCGTGGTAGTCGATGCGCAAACCTACGCCCCGAAAGAGGTCGATTTTTCCGGGCCGGTGCGCAAGCTGCTTCAATATAGCGACGGCGGCGAGGTCAACAACAAGAAGGTCAAACCGCGTCGGCGACAGGACGTCGATTTCATATTCATGGCCGCCGCGCCGAGCCAGGGGCGCAGTATCCGCCCCATGCTGCAATTCTTTTATGCCTCGCAGTTGCCCGTTTATGCAACCTCAGATGTCTATGCGGCCAAACCCAATCGCGCCCTGGATCAGGACTTGAGCGGCGTATTATTCGTTGATATGCCTTGGGTGTTATCGGATAACACGCCGCAGTATGCGTTACGCCAAACCTTGGCCAGTCAGCATCCTGAGGCATTCAACAAACTCAAGCGTGTGTATGCGCTGGGCGTGGATGCCTTTAACATCATCCCCCAATTGAACCGGCTGCACACTACGGCCGACGCGCGCTTCGAAGGTGAAACCGGTAGTTTGAGCCTGGATGAGCAAAACCGGGTGCATCGCCAGCTTGCCTGGGCGCGCTTCGAGGGCGGTGGGGTGCGGCTGTTGGATGTCAATGCCACCAGCCCCGTGCCGGATGCGAATGCCGATACCACGCCTGCGTTGATTACACAATGAATTCGGCGCTTCAACCGCCGCCGATTTCGCGAGGGCAGCAGGCGGAAGAATTTGCCTGCCGGTATTTACAGGCCCACGGTCTACAACTAGTCGAATGTAATTACCGTTGCTCGCATGGCGAGATTGATCTGGTCATGCAGGACGGGCAAAGTACCGTCTTCGTGGAGGTTCGTTACCGGCGCAGTCAACGTTTTGGCGGCGGCATAGAAAGCGTGGATTACCACAAGCAATCCCGGCTCATCGCCACTGCCTTGCATTACCTGCAGCACAATAAAAAAGCCGCGCGGCAACCGAGCCGTTTCGATGTAATAGCCATGGAACCGGGTTTGCAACAGGATCAGGTGCAGTGGATAAAAGACGCCTTTCAGACCTGAGCGAGCCCCGGAAATAGCAAAAATTCAACGCCGATTTCCGTTGATCAAAATTTTTTATTACAGATTCATTGTTCCTTATTTCTCAGAGACTCATAACCATCCCATGGATTTGCTTAAACGCATTACGAAAAACTTTAACGAAAGCATCCAACTCAAACAGCAGAGCGCGGATTCCCTGGGCCCGGTTATTGCGCAAGCCGCAGAAGGATTAACTCAGTGTTTTCTGCAGGGGCACAAGGTGCTGACGTGCGGCAACGGCGGCTCGGCCGGAGATGCTCAACACTTTTCGTCTGAAATGTTAAATCGCTACGAGCGCGAGCGTCCGGGCCTGCCCGCCATCGCGTTGACCACCGACAGTTCGACGTTAACCTCGATCGCTAACGACTACCAGTTCGCCGATGTGTTCTCCAAGCAGATACGGGCCCTGGGTCAGACGGGTGATATACTGCTGGCCATTACTACCAGCGGTAATTCAGCCAATATCATCAATGCCATCGACGCGGCGCATGAGCGTGAGATGCGCGTCATTGCATTAACCGGCCGCGCGGGCGGAGAGGTTGCCGCACTGTTGGAGCATCAGGATGTTGAAATTCGTGTGCCCGGGACGTCCACGGCACGCATTCAAGAGGTCCACCTGTTAATTATCCATTGCCTGTGTGACCTCATCGATTGCCAATTACTCGGAAAAGGAGATTGAATCAAGATGAATCACAGAATTGCTTTATTTAGCTTGGCTGTGCTCTCCGCCGGATCGTTACCGGCCTGCATTCCGCTATTTGCTGCGGGTGCGGCCACCGGTGTTGCAGTGGCACACGATCACCGTTCGGCGGGCGCCATCATTGATGACCAGGGAATAGAACTCAAGGCCATGGCCGCCCTGAAAGGCGAAACACAGCTTTATAATGAATCTCATCTGAATGTTACCAGTTATAACGGGATCGTATTGGTCACTGGCGAGGTGCCAACCCAAGAGTTGCGTGACCGCGTAACTGACATCGTGCGCGGCGTCGATAAGGTAAGAATCGTGCACAACGAGGTGACTCTTGCCGCGCCGAGTTCGCTAATGGCCCGCAGCAGCGATACCCTGCTTACGGGTAAGGTCAAGGCGCGTTTTATTGGCACCAAGGGTTTCGATTCCTCACGCGTCAAGATCGTCAGTGAAGGTGGCGTGGTGTATTTGATGGGATTAGTAAGCCGCGACGAGGCGGAGGTTGCCACCGAGATAGCGCGCACCACCGATGGCGTGCAGCGCGTGGTGCGGTTATTTGAATATGTTTAAAAGGCTTGAATATGTTTAAAAGGCAGTGAGAAGAGGAAAAGGTACAAGATAAAAATAGAAGCCAAGTCTTAGATTCTACTTGTATCTTCTCCCTTGTATCTTGTCCCTGTAGTCAAGTTACCAGCTTGAGTTTGGGTTTACCCGGTTTATCCGCGGCAGGCGTGGCTGGCCCCCCGTTGCCCTCGTATTCATTGAACACCATGCCTTGCCCATTTTCCCGCGCATAAATTGCCAGCACGGCGGGTATAGGCACACTGACGCTCATGGCATTGCCGCTGAAGCGCGCGTTGAATTCAATGCGCTCGTTGCCGAGTTCCAGGTTGTGCACGGCGGACGGGTTGATATTCAGAATGATTTTCCCGTTCTGCACGTATTGCGTAGGGATAATGACCCCCGGCCCCACGGCATTTACCAGCAAATGCGGCGCCAGGCCATTGTCGAGTATCCACTCGTAAATGGCGCGTATCAGATAAGAGCGACTCGAGGTCATCTCCATACTGGTAGGTGGGCTGCTAATCTAGTTTCTCCCGATAAATCATTCTAGCGCGGTTTCAGTCGCGCATTTCGCGTTCGGCCTCGCTGAGGCTGGCCTGAAATCCGTCACGGGCGAAGATCCGCTGCGCATAGTTATGCACGGCCTTGGCCTGCGGCGGTAACTCGATGCCGAAGTGTGGCAACCGCCACAAGATCGGCGCGATGCTGCAATCCACCAGCGAAAATTCATCGCTCATGAAAAACGTTTTTTGGCCAAACAGCGGCGCACTGGCCGTGAGGCTGTCGCGCAAGATCCTGCGCTTCTTGGTGATAGTGGCGCTATCCTTACTACCGTGAATCGCACTGAGAGGATTGTACCAATCCTCCTCGATACGATACAGCATAAGCCTGGCGCGGGCGCGCGACACCGGGTCAACGGGCATCAGTGGCGGATGCGGGAAGCGCTCGTCCAGATATTCCATAATAATCTGCGAGTTATAGACGACCAGCTCCCGATCCACGAGTGTGGGCAGGGTATGGTAGGGATTCAGGTCGATTAAATCCTCAGGCAGGTTAGCGGAGTCCACGTTGAGAATATCTACGTTGATGTTTTTCTCGCCGAGTACAATCCGCGCGCGATGGCTAAACGGACAATCGCTGCCCGAATACAGCGTCATGACCGATCTTTTATTAATGACTAATGACATGTAACGTCTCCGATGATTACGGTCTTGTCGAGGCAATCGGGGTCAGGTCGGTTGCTGCAAATATGCATCCCTTTTGGCTTTGGCCGCCAACTACGCAATGGTTCAGATAATGCGCGGACGCCCATGAAGTGATATGGCGCCGAGCCTGATGCTTGATCGATATACAATCAAGTATAGCTTAATAAGGCACCTGCGTGCTGAACGCGTCGATGCAGCCTCGATTGATGCGGCGCCCTTGACAGAATTCTTAGACATGCCTTAGCATTGCATGCTGTTTGCCTATGGGTAAGCCGCTGGGTGCTGTTGTTGGTGCGGCCGAGTACAAAAATTGTGCCTGGCAGGATAAAAAATTTCGCATAAACAGTTCGAATCCATCGGCACTTGAATTACAGATATTGTTTATCAGATAGCCTAGCCTTGATAACTAAAAGCCTCTGACGATCGGCCTCCGCTATCAACCTTATTGTTGAAGTTTGCGGGCCGGATAGGCAAGTCATTTAGTAGCAGGTGGGTTGCTAAGAGGATAGGTCTTGCAGAATATGAGCTACTTTTCACGACATTGGCTGTGGGCGTCTTCCGTTTTTGTTGTCATCGCATTACTGACCTGGGCTGTCTGGGTATCGGCCGCCGAGGACACCAAGAGTAAGGCCGTCGTACCGCCGGAAGGCAGTTACGATGGCAAGGTTGTAGAACAGCCTATCGAATTTCCCCACGATATTCATACCAAGGTCAACAAGATCAACTGCCTGTACTGCCACACTTCTGCGCGGCGCAGTAAAGTTGCCGGCATTCCGCCCACCGGCAAATGCATGGGTTGCCACCTCCATATCGCCACCGACAAGCCGCGCATTCAACAGCTCACCAAGTATTGGGAGAAGCGCCAACCCATTCCCTGGAAGAAGGTGACCGATGTGCCCGATTTCGTCCACTTTACTCACGAGAAACATTTGAAGAGATTTATCTTCGATAAGCCGGAGATCGCCCAGAATCTTTCCGTAGATACGGTCGCGCCGGTATGCGCCTACTGTCATGGAGATCTGCGCAACATGACTGTCGCACGCAAGGTTAAGCCTTTAACCATGGGTTGGTGTGTATCCTGCCATCAGGCCAACGAAGGCCCCAGCGATTGCTGGAAATGTCATAAATAATTGGTTTTGAACCGGCGTCGTATCTGATACAAGAACGGGTGATTTGTTATGCGTGGTATTAACGTAAACCGTAGGGATTTTCTCAAAATGGTGGGCTGGGGCGCCACCGGGACGGCCTTGGCTGCCTGCGATCTTCCCTCTACCGTGACGCTGGAAGAGGGCAAAGAAACGGTTGTTTCCTATCTGTCACCGGAAGAATATAACGTCCCCGGTATCGGTGTCTGGTATGCCTCCGCGTGCACGCAATGCGCGGCCGCATGCGGTATTCAGGGTCGCGTGCGCGAGGGCCGCGCGCTCAAATTGGAAGGCAACCCCGAGTCGCCAATCAATCGCGGTAAGCTGTGCCAGATGGGGCAGGCCGGCATACAGGCACATTACAACCCTGATCGCCTGACCCAGCCGATGCTGCGTAAAAACGGCAAGCTGACTAACATCACCTGGGACGAGGCCTATAAATTGCTGGAGCAAAAGGCCGGCCCCGCCGCAAATATTGCGGGTGATCGGTTTGCCTGGGTAACGGGTACTGTCAGTGGCCATCAAGCCGTGCTGATCGGCGCACACCTGAGCAGTTTGGGATCGACGAATCATTATACCCAAGAGGTTATTTCCTCTGCGGTTGGCCAAGCCGTAAACCGGGATATGCTGGGCGATGCCATGCCGCGCCTGGCCTTGGACCAGGCAAAACTTATTCTGTCCTTCGGTGCCGATTTCCTGGGGACCTGGATCTCGCCGCTGCATTTCTCCACCCAATACGCCAAGTTCCGTTCCGCGCCGCGCGGCGTGCTGGTACAGGTTGAGCCCAAGATGACCCTGACCGGTGCGAACGCCGATCTGTGGATTGCCGTGCGTCCCGGTACTGAAGGGGTGCTGGCCTTGGGG
>JBDSMM010000061.1:0-4150 GCA_039915825.1 Gammaproteobacteria bacterium
GGCGTTCGCGCAGATCGACCTTCATCTGCTCCACGGCATTGAGCAAGGTCTGGCGCGGCGTGACGTAGTGGCTCTTGGGGTAAAGCGTAAGGCGCGGCACGCGGCGCAATATCTCGCCGGTGAGCGGGTCGAAATAGGCGAGCGATTCAATTTCGTCGTCGAACAATTCGATGCGCACGGCTTCGCGATCCGATTCGGCCGGATGCACATCGATCACCTCGCCGCGCACGCGATACGTGGCACGGCTCAATTCAATATCGTTGCGCGTGTATTGCATCTCGGCGAGCCGGCGCAGTATATGGCGCTGATCGATGTGTTCACCGCGCTTTAAATGCAGCACCATGCCGAGGTACGATTGTGGATCACCCAAGCCGTAAATCGCCGATACCGTGGCAACGATAATAGAGTCCTCGCGTTCCAGCAGGGCCTTGGTCGCGGACAGGCGCATCTGTTCAATCTGATCGTTGATGGATGAGTCTTTTTCGATGTAGGTGTCGGAGGAGGGGACGTAGGCTTCGGGTTGGTAATAATCGTAATAGGACACGAAATATTCGACGGCATTGTTGGGAAAAAACTCGCGCATCTCGGCGTAAAGCTGCGCGGCCAAGGTTTTATTCGGGGCCATAATCATAGCCGGGCGCTGCACGGCCTGGATGACATTGGCAATCGTAAAGGTTTTGCCTGAACCGGTTACGCCGAGTAGAGTTTGCCCAGCTTCGCCATCGCGGATACCATCAACGAGTTGCGCTATAGCCTCCGGTTGGTCACCAGCAGGCTGAAAATTGGAATTTATCGCAAAAGGGATCATAGGGATTCTGATAATCGCGTGATTCAAGTATATTACGGGGCCAGATAGAAGGTGGAGTGCGGCCCACCTGCCCATGCGAGTCGCAGCGTTACCCGCTACCGGATGAAGATTTAAACAGTTTCCTAGTCAATAAGTATCGCGGCTTTGATTTTCAAGGGGGATTACAAGGTTGGACGTTGAATTATCAAAACGAGTTCAAAATATCAAGCCATCGCCAACCTTAACTGTCACTGCGCGAGCCGCAGCACTGAAGGCGGCAGGTAAAGACATTATCGGTCTCGGCGCGGGTGAGCCGGATTTCGATACCCCCGAACACATCAAGCAGGCGGCCATACGGGCCATCCGTGCAGGCTTTACCAAGTATACCGCAGTCGATGGAACGGCGGAATTAAAACGGGCCGTCATTAATAAATTCGCGCGCGATAATGGGTTGACCTATGCGCCGCACCAGATACTGGTTTCTGCGGGTGGTAAGCAGAGTTTTTATAATCTGGCTCAGGCCCTGATCAATCCGGGTGATGAGGTCATCATCTGCGCGCCGTATTGGGTTTCTTATCCTGACATGGTGCTGCTCGCTGAAGGCGTGCCGGTAACATTGTGGGCCGGGATTGAGCAGGGCTTCAAGATTACAGTTCAACAATTGAAAGCCGCCATCACGGCGAGGACACGCCTGCTGGTACTTAATGCGCCGTCGAATCCGACCGGCGTGATGTACTCGACAGATGAGCTTGGCGCATTGGGCGGAGTGCTGCGTCGCCACCCTCAGGTCATGATCGTCAGTGATGACATTTACGAGCATATCCTGTTGGGCAACGAGCCGTTCTGCAACATCCTCAATGCCTGCCCGGATTTATACGACCGCACCATCGTCATCAATGGCGTTTCCAAAAGCTACTCGATGACCGGCTGGCGCATCGGCTATGCTGGTGGCCCACCAAAATTGATCGCCGCGATGAAAAACATTCAATCGCAAAGCACCTCGAATCCCGCTTCAATTTCACAAGTCGCGGCACAAGAGGCGCTGGAAGGGGATCAATCGTTTATGCAGGGTTGGGTAAAAGAATTTAAAGAACGTCACGATGTCGTGCTCGCGGAATTGCAGCAGATTAAAGGCATCCAATGTTTGCCATCGCAGGGTGCGTTTTATTCCTTCCCGAAAATGCAGGATATTATCAACGACCTTGACGGTGTGAACAATGACGTAGAATTGGCCGAGTATATTCTTATCAATACTGGCGTCGCGCTGGTGCCAGGTTCGGCGTTTGGCGCACAGGGTTATATGCGCCTGTCGTTTGCCACGAGCATGGATAATTTGCGCGAGGCGTTGAGGCGCATGCAAAAATTGCTCGGCAGGAATTGAGCGGCTAACCGCTACTAAGCCAACGCCCGTTGCACCGCAGGCTGTGCCTTGCCAGTTTGGATAGGCGCCTTGGCGGCGCTGAGCACTTCTTCCAAGGCATTCAGGCAATAGAGCACATTGTCCGGTTGACTGGTATGCCCCATTAAACCAATGCGCCAGACCTTACCGGCCAGCGTTCCTAAACCTGCGCCAATCTCCAGATTGTAATCTGTAAGCAGACGCGCGCGCACGGCGGCGTCATCGACGCCATCCGGGATGCAAACCGAATTTAATTGCGGGAGCCGTTCGTCTTCTTTCACGAGAAAACGCAGACCCATTGCCTCAATACCCACTCTCAACGCCTGATGATTACGCTCATGCCGTGCCCAGGCGTTTTCTAAACCTTCTTCCTGCAAAATTACCAAGGCCTCATGCAAACCGTACAGCGGATTGATCGGCGCCGTATGATGGTACGCGCGTTTTTGGCCGCTGCCCCAATAACCCATGACGAGGTTGAGGTCCATGAACCAGCTTTGCACCTTATGGCGACGTTTCTTGATGACCTCTACAGCGCGTTCATTGAAACTTACGGGCGACAATCCCGGCGTACAGGACAAGCATTTTTGACTGCCGGAATAGATGGCATCTATTTCCCATTCATCCACTTTAAGCGGAACTCCGCCCAATGATGTGACTGCATCGACGATGGTGAGGCAGCCGTAGCGGTGTGCAATTTCCACCAAGGTCTTGGCATCAGACAGTGCGCCGGTTGACGTCTCGGCATGCACGAAGGCGACGATCTTGGTGTCAGGATTGGCTTTAAGTGCGTCTTCCAGTTTATGGGCATCGACGGCGCTACCCCAGGCATCTTCAACCATTACGGCAGTCCCACCGCAACGTTCAACGTTTTCCTTCATGCGCCCGCCGAATACGCCGTTCTGGCAGACGATGACCTTATCGCCAGGCTCCACCAGATTTACAAAACAGGTTTCCATGCCCGCTGAACCCGGTGCAGAGACCGGCAGAGTCAAGGCATTTTGAGTCTGGAAGGCGTATTGGAGTAACGACTTCATCTCATCCATCATATCGATAAATGCCGGATCGAGGTGGCCGATGGTAGGCCGCGCCATGGCCTCCAAAATGCGTGGACTGACATTCGAGGGGCCGGGGCCCATCAAGGTACGTGCAGGAGGATGGAAAGATTTTATAGTCATGAGATTCTCGTTAGTGGAATAATTTGTAAAGCTTAACCGACTTATAGAGTTAGGTGAACGGGTTGCCAGGTCTGTGCTGGGGCTCTTTTAATTATCGTTTCAGTAGCGCACCTAACACCCCTCGCATCAAACGTCCGCCCATCTGACTGCCGGCACTGCGCACCACGCTTTTGAGCAAGGCCTCGCCGAGGCTTTCGCGATTACTCGTCCGGCCCGCGGATTTGGGCGTGGGTTCGGGCGCAGAGGCCGCAATGGCCGCCGTTTGCTTGGTACGGGCCTTGAGCATTTCAAAAGCCGATTCACGGTCTCTGGTCTGATCGTAACGACCCTGGAACGGGCTTGTGGCTAGAACTTTCTTACGCTCATCAGCGTCAACCGGACCCAGGCGTGAGGAGGGCGGACGAATGAGTGCACGCTGTACGATGCCGGGCATGCCTTTTTCATCGAGCAGCGAGACTAATGCCTCGCCAACGCCCAATTCGGTGATGACATTTTCAATATCCAGCTTTGGGTTTGCGCGAAATGTTTCGGCGGCGGCGTGCACTGCCCGCTGGTCGCGCGGAGTGAAGGCGCGCAAGGCATGCTGGATACGGTTGCTGAGTTGTCCCAGAATGGTGTCGGGTATGTCGAGAGGGTTTTGCGTAACAAAATATACGCCTACACCCTTGGAGCGAATCAGGCGCACGACTTGTTCCACCTTGTCTACGAGCGCCTTAGGGGCATCGTCGAATAACAGGTGCGCCTCATCAAAGAAGAATACCAGTTTGGGTTTGTCCAGATCGCCGACTT
>JBDSMM010000084.1:0-3973 GCA_039915825.1 Gammaproteobacteria bacterium
ATGACGGGTATCAGTCCGTTGGTATTCAATGTCTGGCGCAGGCCTTGAGCGAAATTGCCGAAGTGCATGTGGTTGCCCCTGATCGTGACCGCAGCGGGGCCAGCAATTCGCTGACATTGGATGCGCCCATACGGGCGGTACGTGAACAGAATGGCTTTATCCGCGTGGACGGCACGCCGACCGACTGTGTGCATCTGGCCATTACCGGTTTGCTGGAAGATGAGCCGGATATGGTGGTGTCGGGGATTAACGCGGGGGCCAACCTGGGCGATGATGTGCTTTACTCGGGTACTGTCGCTGCGGCCATGGAAGGGCGGTTCCTGGGCCTACCCGCAGTAGCCGTTTCGTTGGTCGGACAGCATCACTATGATACAGCGGCGCGCGTGGTGAAATTTCTGATAGCGCGTCTGCACGAAGACCCCTTGCCGGCGGATACGATCCTGAATGTGAACGTGCCCGACCTGCCGTGGGAGCAACTCGCCGGATTCGAGGCAACGCGGCTTGGGCATCGGCACAAGGCTGAGCCCGTGGTTAAAAATACCGACCCGCGCGGTCGCACTATTTATTGGGTCGGCCCACCGGGTGCGGAACAAGACGCAGGGCCGGGCACGGACTTTCATGCCATCCGCAATAATTATGTTTCCCTTACGCCGATCCTGGTCGATCTCACACGTTATACCGCGCTCGACAAGGTAGCGAGTTGGCTGGCACGTTGTGGCTTTCCCGAACCCTGCGCGGATGATCTCCCCCCGGACGCGGTCGTGCAAAAAGAAGTCAAGCGGTCATGAGTGTCCTCCATCGTGGCATCGGCATGACCTCGCAACGCACCCGCGAGCGGCTGATCAAGCGCCTGCAGGAGCAGGGCATCAGGCATAATGCCTTGTTGGAGGTGATGCGCGACACGCCGCGTCATATTTTCGTGGATGAGGCCTTAGCCAGCCGGGCTTACGAAGATACCGCCCTGCCGATCGGTTTCGGGCAGACGATTTCGCAACCCTATGTGGTAGCGCGCATGACGGAGGCCTTGCTCAACAGTGGCCCACTTAATAAAGTACTGGAGATAGGCACCGGGTCAGGTTATCAGGCGGCCATTCTCGCACAGTTCGCGGGACAGGTATTTACTGTTGAGCGCATCAATGCCTTGCTGCAATATGCCCGGGTGCGCTTCACGGAACTTAAGCTGCGTAATATTCAGGCGAAGCACAGCAACGGTAGTTGGGGCTGGCCCGATCATGCCCCTTACGATGCGATTATCGTTACTGCGGCGCCCACCGAACTTCCTCAAGCATTGCTGGATCAGCTTGGCGATCAAGGCCGGCTCGTCATCCCGGTCGGCGAGCGCGGCTTGCAGGAATTGGTGCTCATAACGCGTACCGCGCAAGGGTATGAGCAGGAAAATTTGGGTAAGGTCAGCTTCGTGCCGTTACGTGCTGGCCCGATTCATTGATGTATTACAGGTTGGCTAATGGCTGTATTCGTAGCTGGGATGTTTTATTTGCGGCTCAAGATGACGAGATATAGATTCAATTACGTTGCCGTAATATTGACCAGCCTGCTATTGCTGTCGTGCGGCGGCCATCGGGCTAGCGCGCCCGTAAGTAGTAAGGAACAAGATCAGCGCCCTCCTGTGAGCGCCGCAAAGCAGGGTTATCAGCCGGCAAAAAAAGCCTACCACCAGGTACGCCCAGGGGAGACGCTATTTTCGATTGCAGGGAGCTACGGTTATGAAGCCAGGCAGGTCGCGGAGTGGAATAACATCCGGCCACCTTATCGAATTCATACCGGGCAAATGTTGCAAGTCACCCCCCCCGCCGCAGAGTTGATTGCGAGGCCCGTATTGCCCCAGAACGCCCCTTCCCCGATATCTTCTTCACGAATAGAACCACCACAGCCGGTGCCAAATCTATCCACCCCCTCGCCATCTATATCCTTAAATGATGCAGGCGTGCCAAGTTCCGTGAAGGTGTGGATGTGGCCTACGCAAGGGGAGGTGATTCAAGGTTTTTCCGTCACGGAGAAGGGCTTGAGCATTGCCGGCAAGGAGGGTCAGCCCATTCATGCCGCCGCCGCAGGGCGTGTGGTTTATCGTGGTAGTGGCCTGATCGGGCTGGGCGAGCTTGTTATCATTAAACATGATAAATCTTTCCTAAGCGCTTATGCACACAACAAAAAAGTCCTCGTCACTGAGGGAGATAAAGTCACTTTAGGGCAGACTATTGCTGAGATGGGCAAGACCGGGACGGAGCGTGTAAAGCTTTATTTTGAGATCAGAAAAGACGGCAAGCCAGTAGACCCGCTGCTCTATTTACCGAGGAAGAATCAACAGCGACTGCGTTGAACCGACTCAGAAACGTACTGCCAATGGTGGAAAAATCGCAGGCGGGGGTTAAATCATCAGCAGGGCGGCGGCTACCCACCGTCCCTCATTCATCAGAATGTTGTAGGTTCGGCATGCTGCTGCGGTATCCATCACTTCAACGCCGATACCCTGGTTCAGCAGATTCGCTGTGAGGGCTGGCGATGGAAAACGCAGCCGGGCACCTGAGCCAAACAGCACAAGCTCAGGTTGGAGCGCTGAAAGCATATCAAAGTGAGCGGCATCAAGATCATCAAAGGCCTGGGGCGGCCAATCACGTACCAGCTCGCGTGGCATAATGACGAGGCTTTTGTCGAGGGTTTGCTGACTTGCCACAGCGCCCTTAACATCGGGCATCAAGACAACGCTGATCTGCCCAGACTGATAAGATAAAATATGATAGTTGCCTGCGCTGACTTCCAGGTTAAATTTCATGGCCGTAGTAACAAGTGTTAGGATAGGGCAATATTACAGAAATCCGCAGCAGAGCAAATAAAATTTTGGTGACGATGTAGTTTAAACTCGCACCGTTGCTGCGATGCGATATGGAATTATCCGAAGCCGGTTGACAGTCTTTGTGGCCGCCCGTATTGTGCCATTCGTGCGATTAAAACAATGTTTAGGCTAACCTTATTGGACCACTCAGTTGATCGGCGACTTCCCCCGCATTAAGCGCTTACCTCCATACGTCTTCAATATTGTTACTGAATTGAAGGCGAGGGCACGCGCACGTGGCGAGGACATTATCGACTTTGGTATGGGCAATCCCGATCAGCCGACGCCGCCTCATATTGTTGATAAGATGATCGAGGCAACGCGGCGTAATGACACGCATCGTTACTCCATGTCGCGCGGCATCCCGCGCCTGCGTAAGGCGATCTGCAATTGGTATAAACGCCGCTTCGACGTCGATCTCGATCCGGAAAAAGAGGCGATCGTTACGATAGGCTCCAAGGAAGGCTTGGCGCATCTCGCACTGGCCACGATGGGCGCCGGCGATACGATTTTAGTGCCCAACCCTTCTTATCCGATTCATCCTTATGGTTTCGTTATTGCGGGCGCCGATATTCGGCATGTACCGCTCATTCCGGGCGGGGATTTTTTCAGTGAACTGGAAAAGGCGATCAAGGATTGTTGGCCGCGCCCGAAGATGTTGGTGCTCAACTTCCCGGGCAATCCGACCACGCAATGTGTGGACCTGGAATTTTTCGAAAAGGTTGTCGCCATCGCGCGCGAAAATCAAATATGGGTGGTACACGATTTGGCCTATGCCGACATCGTATTCGACGGTTATGTGGCGCCATCTATCTTGCAGGTAAAAGGCGCGACCGAGGTCGCCGTGGAATTTTTCACACTGTCCAAGAGCTACAATATGCCCGGCTGGCGCATCGGTTTCATGTGCGGCAATGCCAGTCTGGTAAGCGCCCTGGCGCGCATGAAATCCTATCTTGATTACGGCATGTTTACGCCGATCCAGGTCGCCGCCATCACGGCACTCGATGGCCCGCAGGAGTGTGTCACCCAAATCGCGCAGATGTATTGCAATCGCCGTGACGTACTTTGCGATGGCTTGAACAGCATCGGCTGGAAAGTAGACCGGCCCAAGGCCACAATGTT
>JBDSMM010000097.1:0-10650 GCA_039915825.1 Gammaproteobacteria bacterium
CGGGACATTGGTCAGCAAATCCGTGATCGAGATCCAACCCTGGTATTTGTCGTCGCGGCTCACCACGAACAGCTTGTCCGTGGTCTCGGGAAGTTCGCCGCGACGGCGCAGGTAGCGCAGTACCACATCGACAGTCACATCCGCCCGCAGCGTGATGGTGTCGGTGTTCATCAATCCGCCGGCGGTATCTTCGGAATAAGACATCACCGATTCGAGGCGCTGGCGATCTTGCGCGTCCATGGACTGCAAGACTTCACGGATCACGGTTTCGGGCAGATCCTGCAGGATGTCGGCCAGATCATCGGTAGCCAAGCCTTCGGTCGCCGCAACCAGCTCGTGAGTTTCCATCTGGCGGATAAGATTGGCGCGCACGGCATCGTTGACGTAAAGCAGCACATCGCCCTCGTGTTCCGCATCGACCAGTTCCCACATCAACTCGCGCTGTTCCAGCGGCAAAGATTCCAGCAGACTGGCGATCTCGGCCGGATGCAGGCCGTTCAACATCATGCGCGCCTGCAATAAGGTGCCGCTCTGCAACGCGGCGGCCAGGTCGCGTAATCGGTTGGGTGATTGTTCCGGCATAGCGGTCATCAAAATTCTCCAGCGGTTAAATCAACCTTGCATCCCGCGGATTGGGGCAACGGCCGTTTCAGTTCCTGCATCACATGTCGGGTACATCCTGACATTGTAATAGTTACGCCGTAATTTGACTCTGGCAGTTTGCCGACACAGGGCATGTTTTGAATATCTGTTTAGGCGTAATCAGGGTTGAGAGAGTACAGATTTGCCTGGGGTAAAGCTATTAACTCAGCGCTAAAATTGTTACTTTTTGACTGCAACTATACTAATGGTGAGGAATATTATTCCGCTTCGTCGAAGCGTCGCTCGACGAGGGCACCGAGTTGTTGGCAGGCCTCGATTTCGTCCGCACCGCAGGCGATGATTTCCAGCCCTGTGCCTTGACTCGCCGCGAGCATCATTACGCCCATAATGCTCTTACCGTTTACCTGTTGCGGGCCACGGGCAAGCTGAATATCGCTGGTAAATTGAGCAGCGAGAGTAACGAACTTCGCGGCGGCACGCGCGTGCAAGCCCAGCTTGTTGCAGATAGTGATTTCCTTGCGTAGCACGTTCAGGTTTGCGGGGATTGATAGTTTTGGGGCGGGTAAGCGGTGCAGCATAAGATGCCGTCCTTACCACCGCTCACCGCCTTTGCGGTAAGTTCGGCAAGACTTAAATGTGGGTAGTTTAAAATACGGATCAACATGGGGAGGTTGATGCCGGCGATCACCTCCACGTTTCCTTCGCTTCTCAGGCTATTCGCGATATTGCTCGGCGTCGATCCGTAAATATCGGTCAACACCAGCACGCCGTTACCTTGATCGAGTGTTGCGACAAGTTGCCGAGCCTTGCGCAGCAGCATCTCAGGGTCGCAGTTTTGGGGAACGGATAGCAATTCGGTGGAGAGCGGGCAGACGCCGAGCATGGCGGTTGCGGTACCGACCAGATCGGTGCCGATATTGTTATGCGTTACGATGAGTAAACCGATGGTCATGATATCTCCGGCGGGGAATGAGGTGACTCGCCAGTGGGGTTGATATTGGGCAATTCGCGGTGGCGAACAAGTACATTGTCGCGGGATTGACGAAAATGTTCCGCCAGTAATTTTACCAGATAGACCGAGCGGTGTTGCCCGCCAGTGCAGCCCAGGGCTATGGTCATATAGCTGCGGTTATCATTCTCGAAGCGCGGGATCCAGGTCTCGAGAAAAACCTTCAATTCATTGAACATGCGTTGTGCTAATGGCTGAGTTTCAAGGAATTTTGCGACCTCGGGATCGAGACCATTCAGCGGGCGCAATGATACTTCCCAATGCGGATTCGGCAGACAGCGCAGGTCGAACACGAAATCGGCATCTGCTGGAATGCCCTTTTTATAGCCGAAGGATTGGAATAACAGCGACATTGAATTTGAGCTGGCGGTCTCGACATGCTTGCGCACCATAGTGCGTAATTCATGCACATTGGTATGGCTGGTGTCGATACGCACATCGGCGCTGGCCAGCATTGGCCCAAGCAATTTATGCTCTTGGGCAATGGCCTCGGCCAGCGATATGCCAAGGCGTGTGAGCGGATGCTTGCGGCGCGTCTCGCTGAAACGTTTGAGCAGAGTTTTATCGTCTGCTTCGAGGAAAAATATTTCGCAGATCAGCCCTGACCCTTTGAGCTCGGCAAGGACGTCTGGAAAATGCTGCAAGTCATCGGTGAGGTTGCGCGCATCGACACTCACGGCGGCATTTTTTTCAGTACGCTGGGAGGTATTGATCATCTGCGTGGCAAAGGCCGACAGCAGCCCGACCGGCAGGTTATCAATGCAGTAGTAGTTCAAGTCCTCGAGTTCCTGTAGCGCGGTGCTTTTTCCGGAACCTGACAATCCGCTGATGATGACCAGTCTCATGGCCCGAGGTTGGCCATCGTCTGTTGTTGTAGTAGGCCAAAATCGCGGGCTGTATTGCAGCCTTGAAGTTGTAACCGATGGTTGCGTGCCAGACACTCGACCAGAACTGCCAAGTTGCGCCCCGGTAATATCTGCAAAATTATTTCAGGGATACCTATGCCGAGGACGTTGCGGGTACCTGCTAAGGGGTTGCCGATGTCCCGTAGCGCAGGCTTATCACTTTGTTCAAGCCGCACGATCAGATCCAGCGAGGCTTCCGGGCAAATTGCCGGGTCGCCAAACAGGTATCTGACATTTAGCACGCCCAAGATGCAGACTTCCAAAAAATCTTGCAAGACACCAGGGCAAATACCGGTGAGTTTCTTTCCGATGCTCAAACTAAATTCGGGAGCATCGTCGGCAATCAGGCGATGTCCGCGCGTGATAAGTTCCAAGGCTAATTCACCCTTGCCCGCGCCGCTGGCGCCGCTGAGCAACACTCCCAGCCCCGCGATTTCCATGAACACGCCATGCAGCGTGATGCTCAGGGGTGGCATGGAAGTTTATCCGTGCGGCTGCCATTGCGTGAGCAGGTCGAACAGGGCATTACTGGATTCGGCCATGCGCAGTTGTTCGCGTAATTGCCTGTCGCTGAACATCTGCGCCAGGGTGGCAAGGATTTGCAAATGTTCATCGGTGGATTTTTCCGGCACCAGCAAGGCGAATAGCAAATCGACGGGCTGCTTGTCGTTGGCATCAAAATCGACGCCGCTCACTAGCTGCACGAAGGCACCTAGCGGCTTTTCAAGATTTTTCAGCCGACCGTGTGGTAGTGCCAGGCCGCGTCCCAATCCTGTTCCACCCAAGCGCTCGCGGGCCACCAAGCTTTCGAAAACGTCTTTTTGCGTGATCTGAGGCTGCGCAGCTGCGATTATGCAGCTCAATTGTTCCAGCACGCGCTTACGGCTCGCCGCTTTTACGCCGTGCGAGATACGTTCCGGTGTAATGAGATCGCCTATTTTCATTGAATGCCTTGGCGCACCCCGTCTTGAATGTGATGTTGAATCGTTTGGGATCTAGTCGTGTTTTTGTACCTTTAAGGCCCCATTCGCACGATGATGGTCGGTAATTTTTTCCTTGTGTTTCTTGATCTGGCGATCGAGTTTGTCACTTAACGCATCAATGGCGGCATACAAGTCATGGTCTTCTGCATCGGCGAACAGACTGCCGCCACTGATATTAATCGTGGCTTCTGCCTTCTGGCGCAATTTTTCCACGCTCAGTGTTACGCGTATATCCGTGAGGTGATCGAAGTGCCGTTCCAGGCGCTCGAATTTGCTCAACACATAAGCCCGCAGGGCTGGCGTGATCTCGACATGATGGCCGCTAAGATTAATTTGCATACGGTGACTCCTTGGGTTCTAAGACAGGCGTTTTCGTTCATTGGAAGGGGGGATCGCCAGAGATTCGCGATATTTTGCAACCGTGCGGCGTGCGACATTGATGCCTTGCTTTAGTAATATGCCTGCTATCTTACTGTCACTCAGCGGTTTCGACGGCCCCTCGTTCAATACCAGTTTCTTGATCAGCGCGCGGATAGCCGTGGCCGAACACTCTCCGCCAATGGTTGTGTTCACATGGCTGGAGAAAAAATATTTCAATTCGAAGATGCCGCGTGGCGTATGCATGTATTTTTGCGTAGTCACGCGGGAGATGGTGGACTCATGCATGCTTATCGCCTCGGCGACATCGTGCAACACCATGGCTTTCATGGCTTCTTCGCCGTGCTCCAGAAAGCTGCGCTGGCGCTGGACGATGCAGGTAGCGACCTTAAGCAGGGTTTCATTGCGGCTACGCAAGCTCTTGATAAACCAGCGCGCCTCCTGCAAATGATTTTTAAGATAATTATTATCGGTACTGTTGTCGGCGCGCCGGATCAGGCTCGCATACTGGGAATTGATGCGCACGCGTGGCGCTGCATCGGGGTTAAGCTCAACCAGCCAGGTGCCCTCGTGTTTTTTAACGTAAACGTCGGGGATGATATATTGAGGACGTGAATCAGTGATCTGACCGCCCGGACGCGGGTTGAGATTTTGAATGAGTTCAACGGCTGTGCCCAGATCGAGTTCCGATAACTTCATCTGCCGCATTAATTGCGCATAATCATGATTAGCCAGCAAATCCAGATGGTTTGTTACCAGGCGCTTGGCCACCGCCAGACAGGGTGTATCGGGGCAAAACTGTTGTAGCTGAAGCAGCAGGCATTCGGATAAATTGCGTGCGGCTACCCCCGGCGGACCGAAGTTCTGAATGCGATGCAGTACCGCTTCGATTTCCTCAATTTTAATATCATGCTCAGACATGCCATCGGTATCTGCTTCCAGTTCACCCTGGATGCCCGCGAGAATATCGGTGAGCGATTCGCTGAGATACCCGTCGTCCATTATCGAATCGAGAATGGCAAGGGCAATAACCCGATCAGTATCGGAAAACGGTGTAAGCCGCATCTGCCAGAGCAGGTGGTCGCTCAAGCTTTCCGAGGCGTTGCCCTGGTTTTCATATTCGCCCGCCGATTGATCGGAGTTCTGTGTATGAGGTGAGGCACTGTCGTATATATCGTCCCATACGCTATCGACCTCGAAGGCTTCGGCGTCCATGCCGTTTGGCTCGGACTCAGAGCTGAGGGAGGGCGAGTCGCGGGTTTGCGTGTCGTCGTACGAGGTGATTTCGGGCTGATCAGCTGCGCCAACAGGGCCGTGGTCGGATTCCTCGTCGGCAAGTTCGAGCATCAGGTTGGAATCGAGTGCCTGTTGAATCTCCAACTGGAGCTCGGTCGTGGACAATTGCAGCAGACGAATTGCCTGCTGCAATTGAGGCGTCATCGTCAAATGCTGACCGAGCCGTAGTTGGATGGTTTGTTTCATGTTATAGCTGTTGTCTGCTTGTGGTCGAAGACCCTGTATTTAAAGAGCTATTCTTATAAGCACTCAGATTCTCACACCAGCCTCGGCTAGTGTTACCCACTTTTCAAAGCAGTAACACTAATTTGTAGTTATAGCATTTTAACGCAATTCTTGGCTCAAGGCAGTAGCCGTGTTGAGTAGAATAAATTTTACATGCGAGACGACTGGACGGTTAAAGTTGAAAATGTTCACCCAGATAGACCTCTTTGACCTGCTGATCGCGGAGTATGTCACCGGGTGTGCCGCTCGCAATTAATGTTCCGGCATTCATTATATAAGCGCGGTTGCAAATGCCCAAGGTCTCGCGGACTTTGTGATCCGTAATAAGTACGCCAATACCGCGTCCGCGTAAGTGCTTAATAATAGCCTGGATGTCCAGTACCGAAATTGGATCAACTCCGGCAAAAGGCTCGTCAAGCAAAATAAAGCGCGGGTCGGTCGCCAAGGCGCGCGCGATTTCCACGCGTCGCCGCTCACCGCCTGACAGGCTAATACCCAGGCTGTTGCGCAGATGGCGCAGATGAAATTCATGCAGCAGGCCTTCCAGAATGTCGAGCTGCTGGGTGTGCCGGAGCGGGCGTGTTTGGAGTATCGCGAGTATGTTGTCGGCTACGGACAGCTTGCGGAATACCGATGGTTCCTGGGGCAGGTACCCTATGCCCATACGCGCGCGCGCGTGCATCGGGTGGCTGGCAATATCGCGCCCATCGAGCCTGATTGATCCCTGTTCGCAGGGAATCAACCCGACGATCATATAAAAGCAGGTCGTCTTGCCCGCCCCATTGGGACCGAGCAGGCCGACGATCTCGCCACTCTGCACTTCCAAAGATACATCCTTGACGACATCCCGGGACTTGTAGCGCTTGCCAAGATGCTCCGCCGACAACAGACTCATTAGCGGTGGCTCACGGTTGGACAGGCTTAGTATCAGGTGTTATTGCCGGGGCGGGGACAGCCGGTGCCCCTGATTTATCTCTGGGTTGGATGATGACCTTGACGCGTTCCCCGCTGCCCGCGCCCTTGGTGGCTTTTCCAATGTCGGCCTTGATGTCGTAGTCGATACGGTTACCGCTGATTTTGTCTTCGCCCTGCCAGAGATGCGCGTCTCCCAGCAGGATCAATTTCTCCGTATCAATTAAATACTCCATAGTGCGTGATTGTGCTCGCATGTCTTCGTTCTTGTTATCCGGGCGCTGCTGGAAACGCGCCGGATTACCCTCGGCCGTGACTTTTTCCAGTGTGCGCCCTGGGCTATAAATGGTTACTGTGCCGCCGGTCAGCCGAATACTTCCCTGCGTTACGATCACATTGCCTCGGTAAATGGTCGTGCCTGCCTTGTCGTCAATGTCAGCGGTGTCGGCCTCGATATTGATCGGCTGGTTCTGATCGGCGGTCAGTGCCAAGGCGGAAAGCGAAAACTGCAGGCAAGCAGTTAGCAATAATAATTTAGCGTGTCGCAGCGTTAGATTTAGGCGCATATGTTCCTCGCACTTTTGAAAGTAGTTGCACCCGGCCTTCTTTAAGCTGAGCGCGCAGACCCGTGGAATGGGTGACGCTGGTTTGGCTGGTGATCGTCACCGGACGATCAGTCTCGACGTACTCTTCATCGGCGAACACATGCAAGTCTTGCGTTACCATGCGCAGCCGACGCTCGGCCGGTGCCTGCGGATTCTCAATCAGCGCATCGCCACGCAACAGGATATGCTCGCGACCTCCTGACACCCAGCCGCGCTCGCCGTAAATTTCCCACGGTGCGTCTTCCTCACGGAATACCGTGATATGTGGCTTGGTGAATTCACTACTGTCGTCGTCCGGGTAATGGGCCATATAGGTTGATTGCAGCCGCTGCTGTGGCTTGCCGGTGCTACCCATCGAGGTAATCGTAAAATTCTCCATCGTGTAGTCCGGGTCGTGAGTGTTGCGGACCGGGGGGCTGCGAGCATCGTTCAGGTTCAGTAGCCACTGCGTCAAGCCCGCCAACAGGAGCAGTATGAGCAGAACGGCCCACATGCGACGGTCAAATATTCTGCGTGCGTCGCGCACTATAACAAATATTTTTCCAGTTGCATCTCAAGCACTCCGTGCGCTTCCATGAGCAACTCACAAACATCTCGCGCCGCACCGCGACCGCCCGCATTCTGCGTCTGCCAATGCGCATGTTTTTTTACCAGCGGATGCGCATCCTGCACGGCGATGGCCAGCCCCACGCGGCGCATAATGGGCAAGTCTACGACATCATCACCGACATAGGCGGCTTCATTGGGCTGTATATTCAGTTGCGCTATCAACGTCTCGAAGGCGGGCAACTTTTCCAGCTGCCCCTGATAGACATGCTCAATGCCCAAGCTCGCCATGCGGTGCTTGACCACGCCCGAGGTGCGTCCGGTAATAACGGCAATGGCCACGGGTGTATGCTGCATGAGCATCTTCATGCCGTGTCCATCGCGTGAATTGAACGCCTTGTATTCCCGACCATTATCGCCAAGAAACAGGCTGCCGTCGGTGAGCACGCCGTCTACATCGAACACCACCAGCTTGATGCGGGCAGCCCGGTCAATAATATCTTGCATGTGATCCCGTCGCCATCAAACAATCCCTGCGCGCAGCAGGTCGTGCATATTTAACGTGCCCAGTAATTTATTGTGCTCATCGACAACCGGCAGCGCATTGATCTTGTATTCCTGCATGAGTTGCAAGGCCTCGGCAGCGAGGCTGTCGGGTTTAGCGGTTTTGTAGTTGCGCGTCATGAGTTCACATATCAATGCGGTGTGAATATCGATTTTGTGGTCCAGTGCGCGGCGCAGGTCGCCATCGGTAAAGATGCCCACCATATGCCGGTCGGCATCCACGATCGAGGTCATACCCAAACCCTTTCGGGTCATTTCCATGAGCGCCTCGCTGAGACGAACATGTTCACTAACCTGCGGAATCGCGTCGCCCGTGTGCATGACATCGCTGATCAACAATAAGCGCCGACCCAAGCGTCCGCCGGGGTGTGCGCGCGCGAAATCCTCTGCGGTAAATCCGCGCGCCTCCAGCAGGACAATCGCCAAGGCATCACCCATGGCCAGTGTCGCCGTCGTGCTGGAAGTAGGCGCCAGACCCAGAGGGCAGGCTTCTTCTGCAACGCTCACGTCAATGCTGACACTGGCCAGGCGGGCTATGGTCGAAGCGGGGTTGCCGGTTAACGCGATCATCGGCACGGCAAGTCGCTTGATGAGCGGCAAGATGGTGAGGATTTCGGCAGTCTCGCCGGAGTTGGATAGGGCGAGCACCACATCATTGGCCATGATCATGCCCATATCGCCGTGGCTGGCCTCGCCGGGGTGAACAAAAAAGGCCGGGCTGCCGGTGCTGGCCAGCGTGGCGGCTATCTTGCAGCCGATATGGCCCGATTTTCCCATGCCGATCACGACGATGCGACCCGTGCAATTCAGCATATAATGGCAAGCCTTTACGAAGTCCGCATCGATGCGTGCGGCCAGTGCAACCACCGCGCGTGCTTCGGTCTCAATGACGTTCTGACCGAGTTTTTGCAAGGTGGCATCGGGCAGGGTGACGTGATCGCGCTTGGCGAGATTGAATAAAGGCTTGGTAAACTGGCTCATGGCGGTATTGTAACGAAGTGGCTGGATTAACAAAACTTTACCGCAGAAGTGCTGCGGGTGCCTGGATTAGTTTGGCAGGGAAACATATGAGTTATTGGTTAATGAAATCGGAGCCCGAGGTCTTCGGAATAGGCCATCTCAAAGGCAGGCCGAAGCAAACTGAACCGTGGGACGGGGTGCGTAATTTTCAGGCGCGCAACATGATGCGCGATCAGATGCGCTGCGGCGACTTGGCCTTTTTTTATCATTCTAGTTGTGCCACGCCGGGTATTGTCGGGATTATGGAGATAGTAAAGGAGGGTTATCCCGATGGATCAGCATTCGCCCGTGATAACGCTCACTTCGATCCCAAGAGCGATCCGCAAAAGCCGATTTGGTACCGTGTTGATGTGCGTTACGTCCGCTCGCTTAAGCGCATTATCAGTTTAACCGAATTAAAACAGCATAAGGAATTGCAGGCCATGCGGCTGGTGCAGCGTGGGAATCGTTTGTCCATCATGCCGGTGAGTGCGGCCGAGTGGCGATTCATCCTCTCACTCGAATAATAAGCTCTTGAACAACTCAAAAGTATTCGTTGGCATGTTCTTTCCGCGAACGTGGTTTTAACAGCAACAGCAAGCCGATGAGGAAAATCACGCCGCCGCTAACCAGATAAATTCTTGGTGTCTGCGCCGTCTGGTCCCACAGCATCTGCATGTGCTCGAAAAAGTGCCACAACGACGACTGCAGGAGGAATAAGGTATCCCCGGTATAAAGCCCCAGGTATGTCAAGCCGCCGCCTATGATTAGCAGGGCCAGGCCGATAATTGTTGTGGGCGACATTGGGTCGTTCTCCGGTTAGTAGCGCATTAACATCAAGACAGCAACATCTGCCCCAGTGTATATAACTGAAATCATTGTAATTATCAACTCATGTTGCCCGCAGTGAGCGTTATTAGGTAGGTGCTCCCCACCGCTAAGCAATTGAAGCGTCGCCTACCACGCTATAAAACCTCCGAGGCGTAATCCGCCAGGCGCGAGCGTTCGCCGCGCAGCAGCGTGATATGACCGCTGTGCTCCCAGCCCTTGAAGCGATCCACGACATAGGTCAGGCCCGAAGTGGTTTCGGTTAAATAAGGCGTGTCAATCTGCGCCACATTGCCCAGGCAAACAACCTTTGTGCCCGGTCCGGCGCGTGTGATCAAGGTCTTCATCTGCTTCGAGGTCAGGTTCTGCGCCTCGTCGATGATGACGAATTTATTGAGAAAGGTGCGCCCGCGCATGAAGTTGAGCGAGCGTATTTTAATGCGGTTGCGCAGCAAATCGTTGGTCGCCGCGCGGCCCCAGTCGCCGCCGCCCGCATTGGATTGCGTGAGCACTTCGAGATTATCCATGAGCGCGCCCATCCAGGGTGTCATCTTTTCCTCCTCGGTGCCCGGCAGGAATCCGATATCTTCGCCGACCGGCACGGTGACACGCGTCATGATAATCTCGCTGTAGCGCCGTTCTTCCAGCACCTGCGCGAGGCTGGCCGCGAGCGTTAATAATGTCTTGCCGGTGCCCGCAATACCCAGCAAGGTAACAAAGTCGATCTCCGGATCCATCAGCAGGTTCAGCGCAAAATTCTGTTCGCGGTTGAGCGCATTAATGCCCCATACCGTGTG
>JBDSMM010000101.1:0-15782 GCA_039915825.1 Gammaproteobacteria bacterium
ATGTAAGTAAAACACTTTTCGAGCTCTCTTAATGATAGGTCAAAATGTCGGGCTAGAGCAGTTACAGAGTTCAAAAGTCCAGGCTTGTCATTCCATGTTTCCAATTTGTGAAGTTGATATAAGCGATTACAATAGCGCCTATAGTCATTTATATTCCTAGGGTCGATATTTTTGGGAAGTGAGCACTCAATGTTTATGAATTTCTGTAGGTAGATATTTGCATTCACTCCTTGGCCATAAACAGATTTTACCGCTTCTTCTAATTGAGGTTTATGCATTACAAGAATGAAGACAACATTAGGAACTGAGAATAAATGCTTAATTTTTTCAATAATTTCCACCGCGTAAGTAGGCTTGCATCTGTCTAATTCGTCAATAATGATGATCAGAGGTTTTCCCGTCTCTTGTCTAATAATGTCAGCTGTAGCACTTAAAGTATCTTTGAAAGATTTGATTGACTGTACATTTTTCTTATGACTTTGGATTCTTTCTTGTACATATTTAGACAAGACTTCAGAGGTGTCTTTTGCCAAATCCGACTTGATATCGTTCAATGCCTCAATGTCGCTTGCATTTATGACACCAAGAGTGGCTGCTTTGATACCGAGCTTGACGGTCCATGTTAATAGTTGGGCGCCTACTTTGGCTGCGTTCTTTTTTAAGTCTTTCAGATTTTTCTTGGCGGATGATGTGCTACTTAGCTCCATTTCGATAAAGCTCACTATTTGACTCGCGATAGCTATGAATGCATCGTCCACATAGTCGTTCTCGAATGCGTCAAAATAAATGCTATTGACATTATTCTCCTTGAGAAGGCCTTGCCACATTTTAATAAATGTAGTTTTTCCTTCACCCCACGGGGCATTTAAAGCAATCACTAGCGCATCATCGCTTCTTGAAACTAGATTCATGAGCGACACACCAAATTTTTTTCGATCAAGGGCGTCTTGTTCGAAGGCATTCCCCTCTTCGATTTCTAGCCGAGGTGTGGTAAGTCGCATTTGATATTGCCCCCTCTCTTTATAAGCTATTGCTTATGGATATATCCCGCTGTCTCGGCACGTAAACTACGCTTGTAATCCTGATACAGCGCGATCATGCGCGCCCACATCGGGCCGGGTTTGCCTGTGCCCACGTCTATATCGTCGAGCTTGGTCACGGGCAGGATTTCCTTGGTCGAACTGGTGAGCCAGACCTCGTCGGCGCCGCGCAGGTCGGGTTCCATAATGATGTCTTCTTTGCAGGCAATATTGTTCGCGATGGCGAGTTCCAGAATGAGATCGCGCGTGATGCCGGGCAGGAGCTTGGGACCTGTGGGCGGGGTGATGATGGTGTTGTCTTTGACGATAAATAAATTACTGGCGGCGCCTTCGGTAGCCTCGCCATTGCGGATCAGGATGGCCTCCACGGCCCCCTTATCCAAGGCCTGCTGGCGCAGTATATTGCTTGCCAATAGCGTAATGGCCTTGATGTGGCAGTATTGCCAGCGGATATCATCCAGCGTGATGGCGGCGACGCCCACCTCGCGCACACTGGCGGGCAGCGGCCCCATCGGATTGACCATGGCAAACACCGTGGGGGTGAGGTCTTGCGGGAGGCCGAAGTCGCGCTTGGCCACGCCGCGCGTTATGTGCAGGTAGATGGATTGGTCGGCGCTAACCGTGCCGGCATTGTGGTTAATCAAGTCGGTCAGCAGGGTTTGCCATTGCGCATGCGTGAGCGGGTTGACCAGGCGAATGCCGGCCAGGCTGCGATCGAGCCGTTGCAAGTGCTCGCTCAAGCGAAACAGATGGCCGCCATAGACGGGAATGACTTCATAAACACCGTCACCGAAGATAAATCCGCGATCGAGCACGGACACGAAGGCCTGGTCTAGCGGCAGGAATTTGCCGTTGAGGTATACGGTGGGTGAGGGTTCGGGCATAGGTTCGGTATCATGTAGTTAAGTTGTTCAACTTGTATTTTGCCGTCATCATCGGGCCCCCGCTTTACTGGAACCACAGCAGCACAGTATCGACCATGCGTCGCCACCAACTGCCTTGCTCGACGTTTTGCAGCGCGACCAGCGGGTGCGTGAGAATCTCCTGGTCCCCCAGCTTGACCTTGACCAGGCCATGCTTTTGGCCCTTTTTGGTTGGGGCCATGATGGCCGAGTCGATTTCCATCGTGGCCTTGAGATTTTTATACTGGCCGCGCGGCACGGTGATGTATAAATCTTCGCCCACACCAAGCGGCAGGGTTTCGGAGGCACCCTTCCACACACGCACCGTGGAGAGCGATGTCTTGGTGTCGTAGAGGCGATGCGTCTCGAAGGTGCGGAAACCGTAATTCAGCATCTCCAAGCTTTCCTTCGCGCGTGTAGCCTCGCTCTTGGTGCCGAGCACCACGGTGATCAGGCGCATGTCGTCGCGTAGCGCCGAAGCTGCCAGGCAGTAACCGGCGCTTTCGGTATGCCCGGTTTTCAGGCCATCAATGTTTTGATCGCGCCATAACAGACGGTTGCGATTGTATTGCGTGATTCCGTTATAGCTGAATTCCTTCATGGCGTAGTATTTATAATACTCGGGAAAGTCGTGAATGATGGCGCGCCCCAATTGCGCAACATCGCGCGCAGTCACATAGAGTTCCGGGTCAGGCAGGCCGGTGCTGTTGGTGAAATGGCTGTGATTCATGCCCACTTCCTTGGCATATCCGTTCATCAAGGTAACAAATCCCTCCTCGCTACCGGCGACGTGTTCGGCGAGCGCCACGCTGGCGTCATTACCGGACTGGATAATCATGCCCTTGAGCAAGTCTTCCAGCGGGACCTGTGTATTCACTTTCACGAAACTGCGCGACCCATCGGTGCGCCAAGCCTTTTCGCTGATCGGCACCATGTCGCTGAGTTTTACCTTGTCAGCGGCGAGCGCCTTGAACACGACGTAACCCGTCATCAATTTGGTCAGGCTGGCCGGCTCCATACGTTCATCGGCGTTGACCTGTGCCAGCGTCTCGCCGCTGAAGAAATCCACCAGGATATAGGCCCGTGCAGAGAGTGTGGGAGGTGAAGGCGCCGGCTGCGAAGCAGCCGGGGACGCAGATTTTGCGGCTACAGGTTTAGCCTCGGGCGCAGCTGCTGCAGGCGGTGCGGCGTGGGCAATAAAAGTTGAGAGAGACAGCAGGATGGCAACTAAATAATGTTGATAGTTCATAGCGCTGAGTAGGACCTTAGTTCGATGACGGGTTGGGGACGATAATCTGCGACTAACGGGGCAGTGTAGCAATGACATTAAAGCAAAATCAGCGCTTACTTGAGGTTGGCAAAGTTCGCCAGGCGCATTAGCAACACTGGAATAGAACAGCATCGCGATAGCATAGCAGCTTTTAAGTTAATCGATAACCACGAGGGGTGTGCCCAAACCCAGGCGCGTGATGGTTTCGGTGAGATTATCCGCCTCGGTGACGTCCTTCATCGGGCCGAGCCGCACGCGGTAGATTGTATGCTGATTCTGAAATCCCTCGACGACTTCTATACCGGTCCGTGCATCGTTCTTCAGACGTGTCTGTAGTCGCTCGGCATTCGCGCGACTCTGGAAGGCGCCCAATTGCAGATAGAGACCAGGACTGCCGCCGTCGGCGCCAGGTGTGGGCATTGTGGCCAATACCGGCACACTATCGGGGCTGGATGGTATAGGGACTATCCGGGGGCGCGGTTCACTATAGGTTGACAGCGGCATTGCTTGGACCGCCAGAGCCTGAGGACCGGCACCGGCAATGATGGTCGCCGATGGCCTCACATCGCGCGGGTCGATCGCGCGCACCTCGACGAGGCCGGTGCCCGTGGCGAGAATACCCAGCTTGCTCGCGGCCGCGTAGGATAAATCGATTACGCGGTTCTCATGAAACGGGCCGCGGTCGTTGACGCGCACGATCAGCGTGCGGCCGTTTTGCAAGTTGGTAACCCGGACATAAGCCGGCAGCGGCAAACTCTTGTGCGCGGCCGTGATGCCGTAGAGATCGTAGGGCTCGCCGCTGGAGGTGCGGCGTCCGTGGAATTTGGTGCCGTACCAGGAGGCAATGCCGCGCTCCACATAGCCCGTGCTGCTGCGCAGGGTATGATAGACCTTGCCAAAGACCTCATAGTTCGCCGGATTGCCGTAGCGCGCGCGTGGCTCTACACGTGGCACCGGCTCGGGTATTGATGCGATATCGCGCGTGTCGTCGGGGGCGCCATCGCGACTCTCCGTGCCGGGAATGGAGACACCGCCGCCCGGCGTGCGCGGGGCCGTGCCGCAACCGGATAACATCATAGCGGCAAGCAGCAAGCAGCAAGCAGCAAGAAAAAATTTATTCTTTCCCGCCATGCCGTCTGGATAGTCGGCTAAGGCGTTATAGTTTTTTCTTGTCACGAGTCACTTTATGGGCGGCATCATGCCGCGCATGTATCTCATTGCTGAGTTGATAAACCGCCATCGCGTAGAGTTTGCTGTGATTGTAGCGCGTGATGGTGTAAAAATTTTGCAGGCCGACCCAATACTCCATGCCGGTTTCCGTCTCGAATTCCAGGAGCGCGCCGAGTTGGTCGTTCGGCACGTTTGCGGCTATGCTGACGCCGCGCTGCTTGAGATTATGCATGCTGAGCTCGGGTTTCAACTGTCCGAGCAAAGCGGTGTACTTATCGCCGCTTACCTTGGCGGGCACGGCGATTGTCGCACCGGGTTGCCAGCCGTGTTCGCTGAAATAATGCGCCACGCTGCCGATCACATCGGTGATGTTACCCAGCAAATCGCGCCGGCCATCGTTATCAAAATCCACGGCAAAGTTGCGGTAACTGCTGGGGATGAACTGCGGGTAGCCCATCGCGCCGGCGTAAGAGCCCTTGATGGATAGCGGGTCTATGTTTTCTTCGCGCGTCAGGATTAAATATTGTTCGAGTTCGCCGCGAAAAAAATCGGCGCGCTTTGGGTAATCGAAGGCGAGCGTGGAAAGTGCGTCGAGCACGCGGTAGGAACCGGTGTTCTGGCCGTAGCGCGTCTCCACGCCAATGATGGCGGTGATGATTTCGGGTGGCACGCCATAGGTGCGCTCGGCGCGCTCCAGAATATCGGCATGCTCGCTCCAGAAATCCAGGCCGCCTTCGATACTTTCCGGGGTCACGAAGATCGGGCGATATTCGAACCACGCCTTGCCTTCCGCAGGCCGGGTGATGGCCTCGATAATCTTGGGGCGTAGCTCAACCTTATCAAACAGGGAGGTCAGCTCCTGTTTATTGAAGTCGTGTTGCTTCACCATTTCGTTGATGAAGTCGTTCAGTTCCGGGCGGCTGAACGCCTGCGCCGTGCCGGCAAACAGGCAGGCCGTCATCAAGCCCGTCATTAGTAAAGTTTTTTTCATAAATATTCCTAAGTAGGCAATCGGTTGCGGTGAGTTTGAATGGACATGAGGATACCGAAAGCGGCCATCAGTGTCACCAGCGAGGTTCCGCCGTAACTGATCAGCGGCAAGGGCACACCCACGACCGGCAGCAAGCCGGTGACCATGCCGATATTAACGAACACGTACACAAAAAAGGTCAGGGTCAGGCTGCTGCCGAGCAGGCGCGAGAAGGTGTCTTGTGCGTTCAGGGCAATGTACAGGCCGCGTGCGACAATAAACAGATACAAGGCGAGCAGGACCAGGACCCCGATCAGGCCGAATTCCTCGCTGTAGACGGCAAAAATAAAGTCGGTGGTGCGTTCGGGCAGAAAGTCGAGATAGGATTGTGTGCCGTTCAGCCAGCCCTTGCCATACATGCCGCCCGAGCCGATGGCGATGGTGGATTGGATGATGTGGTAACCCGCGCCGAGTGGGTCATTTGCCGGGTTGAAAAAGGTCAGCACGCGCTGGCGCTGATAAGCGTGCAGGAAGTGCCAGAGCACCGGCGCCGCTACAGCGAACAGGATCAGGCAGGCGCTGATCAGGCGCGCACTCATGCCCGACAGCAGCAGCACGAACACACCGGCGCTGGCGATTAACAAGGCGGTACCAAGATCGGGCTGCTTGGCGATCAGGCCGACCGGAACGGCGATCAACAGGCCCGCTATTACGGTGTGCCAGACGTTCGGCGGCAGGCGCTTGGTGCTTAAATACCAGGCGATCATCATGGGCACGGCGATCTTCATGGTCTCGGCCGGCTGAAAGCGCACCAGACCAAAGTCCAGCCAGCGTTGCGCGCCTTTGCTGATATCACCGACCAGCAACACGGCGATTAATAAAACAAGCCCGCCACCGAACAGCCAGGGCGCCCATCCGAGAAAATAACGCACGGGGATTTGCGCCATGGCAAACATCACCGCAAAGGCCATGAGCAGACGCAGGGCTTGGCGCACAATGATGGCGTTATCCTGCCCACCAGCGCTATAGAGGATCACGAAACTCATCAATGACAACAGCAACAGGCCGCCCAGCAAAGGTAGGTCGATGTGCAGCCTTTGTGAAATAGACCAGCGCACGGTTACTGTAATGCCGTCAGCATGAGCGGATAGTCGGCGAAATATTGATCCAGCAGCATGCGTGCGATAGGCGCGGCGACCGTGGCGCCGTGATCGCCATTTTCTACGATCACGGCCACCGCCACGCGCGGCTGTTCCACAGGCGCGAAGGCGATGAACAGCGCATGGTCGCGTAGCCGCTCGGCAGTTTTGGCCGATGAATACTTAGCATTCTGCTTGATGCTGAACACTTGCGCAGTGCCGGTTTTGCCTGCGATCAGATAATCGGCGCCCACCGCTATAGCGCGCGCCGTGCCCCGCGGACTGTTCACCACGCGCGACATGGCGGTTAGTACGCGATCCCAATTTTCCGGCTTGACGATGGGTATAGCCTTCAGCGATAGCGGCCGTTGCACAACAATCGTCTGCTCCGCCGGATTTTGCGTGCCGTAGACCACATGCGGCTGCATGCGCTGGCCGCGGTTAGCCAGGGTCGCAGTAGCCACGGCCAGTTGCAAGGGGGTTACCAGCGTATAGCCTTGGCCGATGCCGGTAATCAAGGTCTCGCCCGGATACCAGGGCTGACTGCGCGCGCGGCGCTTCCATTCGCGCGAGGGATTAAGACCCGCGAGCTCACCCTTGATGTCGATCTGGCTTTTGCTGCCAAAGCCGAATTGGGTCATGAAGTCATGCATGCCGTCGACGCCCATGGCTTGCGCGAGCGTGTAAAAATACACATCGCAAGATTCCACAATGGCCTTATCGAGGTCGACCGACCCGTGCCCGGTAGGTTTCCAGTCGCGATATTTATGCGCCTTGCCCGGTAACCGGAAAAACCCCGGGCAAAAGGTATTTTTCTCCACGCTGATGCGATTGGTTTCGAGGCCGCCAAGGCCGATAAACGGCTTGATCGTGGAGCCAGGGGGATATAGGCCGCGCAACGCGCGATTGTACAAAGGCTGGTCAGGCGAGTTGGATAACAAATTGTAATCTTTGGATTCGATACCGTTTACAAACGGATTGGGATCGTAACCCGGCATGCTGGCCAGCGCGAGTACCCCGCCGGTCTTGATGTCCATCGCCACCACCGCGCCGCGGTTCACGCCCAGTGCGCCTTCCGCCAGGGCCTGCAGTTTGAGGTCAATATTAAGGTAAAGATTTTGCCCGGCCGTGGGTAAGGTTTTGCTGAGCACACGCAAGCGGCGCCCCTGAGAGTTCGTCTCGACATGCTCAAAGCCGACCGCGCCGTGCAGTACCTTCTCGTAAGACTTTTCAACGCCACCTTTGCCCATGTGAGTGGTGCCGTTGTAATTTGAGGCATCCAACTTGGGCAAGTCGGATTCGCTGATACGCCCGACGTAACCTACCGCGTGCACGGCGAGTGAGCCGAATGGATAATGACGGGCCAACCCCACCGCCACATCTACGCCGGGAAAGCGCGGCCGGTTCACGGCAAACCGCGCGACTTCTTCTTCACTCAAACGAAAGCGCAACGGAACGCCGTTGGTCATGCGCTTTTGTTTCAGCATTCTGCGGAAGCGCTTGATGTCCGAGTCCTTGATATCGATCAGTTCCTTGAGAGCGGCCAGCGTGGCGTTGAGATTTTCCACCTGTTCAGGGACGATCTCCAGGCTGAACGAGGGCAAATTCTGCGCTAATAACACACCGTTGCGATCATAGATCAGTCCGCGCGAGGGGGGGATTGCCACCACGCTGATGCGGTTGTTCTGCGACAACGTGGTGAAATGCACATTATTGAAGATCTGTAGAAAGATGAGCCGCGCGATGATTGCCAGTACCAGGAGCAGGATCAGCAGTACGGCGACCCTTACCCGGTTGCCAAATACCTGCGTTTCGCGCATATGATCGCGAATCTGGTCTCTTTCGGTGATGCGTGGATCCATTAAGCCAGCTGCGAGGGAATAGATTCAAGATACACGTTGGAGAAAAACACGGATCTGTTTGCTCCCATGTTACTTGGACCCAGCGGCTGAACTGCGCAGCAGGCTACATAGCAGGAAGTAAACCAACGGCCAGGCCAGCATGCTGGTCAGCGAGGGAACGAAGTAGCTCAGACTCCACGGCGGGTGGCCGGCGACGCCTTTAATCCAGAGCACCAGCATTTGCTCTACGGCGACCAGGAACAGCACGGTAAGTGCCTGCTGCCAGATCATGGCGGTGCGCATGCGGCGGTTTAATTTCAGTACCAGGAAGGCAACCACCGCCAAGCCCAGCGCATGCTGCCCGAGCAGGCTGTCGGTCAGTACATCGAGCAGCAGCCCGGCACCCCAAGCCATGCCTATGCCGACCCGGCGGGGTTCGGTCAGACACCAGTAAATCAGCACCACGGCAACCCATTCGGGCCGGTAAACCAATGCCCAAGACGGCAGCGGGATAATGGCCAGCGCCAGCGCCACGATAAAGCTGAACAGAATGATGAGCCAATCGCCCCCAGGATGTTTGGCTGTGGAGCCGTAGGGTTCTCTATTCAGTAAATTCATCGGGACTACCAGATATGGGGGCAGATATGGGGGCAGATGGTGTAGCAGGTGCAAAGGTAGCCGCTGGTGCCGGTGTCACGGTCGGTGTTATGGGCTGTGTGCCGCTGGGCAACACCGCAGCATGCGGAGCAACGGCGACCGGCGGTTTTTCTGTAGCTAAATCCACGGGCGGAACCGCTGCAGGCAGTTGTTCCGCCAGCGTAGGCTTGGGTTTCGCCGGCCACACCAGTAATACCTCGCGGCGGCGTTCCAGGCGGGCAGTGGGCATGGCACTGATGGTGGCAAACGGCTGGCCTGGATTGCGCTGTATGGAATTGACTTTAGCCACCGGATAATCTGCCGGAAAGCCCCCACCCAGGCCCGAGGTGGTCAATAAATCGCCCACGCGCACATCGGCATTTTTCGATAGGTAAGGCAACTCCAGGCGGTTGAACGAGCCAGTGCCGATGGCGATAGTGCGCAGACCGCTGCGGTTAATCTGCACTGGCAAGGCATGGCTGGGATCGGTAATGAGCAAGGCGGTGCTGGTATACGGACCGACGTGCACGATTTGCCCCATAACACCGGTTGAGTCAAGTAGTGGCTGGCCCGCCACTACGCCTGTGTGAGAACCCTTATCCAGCGTGACCTGATGCCGGAACGGGTCCATATCGACCGCCAGTAACTCGGCGACCAGCAGGCGTTCACCGAGTTTGCGCGACGATTGCAGAAGTTCGCGCAGGCGTACGTTTTCTACCTCCAGCGCGGAAAACTTCTGTAAGCGCGCCTGGAGCAACAGGTTTTGCCGGGACAAGGTGTCATTGCTTTTTATCAAAGAGCTACGGCTGGACAAGCCTTCACCCAGTAATTGTTTCCACACGGAGGGTAGATTCACCACGTATTGCACGGGATAGAGCAGGCCTGACAGGCCCGCGCGCAACCCGTCGAGATGGTACTGGCGGTGATCCACCGTCATCAGGATCAGTGAGGCAAGGGTGAAAAAGAACAGGCGGAGGGTAAGTGATGGCCCGCTCATGAATAGCGGTTTCATTTGGCCTTGGGCAAACCGCGCATTCATATCAGAGGCTTACTGCCTAAAAGTACATCGCAATGACGGGAGGGTAGCATCGCACGGATCTTTAGCAGTGAGGCCCCTGGCAGCAGCTGATGATATGTTCTCATTAAAAATCGATTTAGCTTATTTGAAAACTGTCACCGGCACCCGAAGTCCGGTTGCCGTACAGATTGCTTCCTAGCGTCATTATGCCGCTTTTTTTACCTTTTAATACGCTAATAGACTGAGCACGCTCGCATAAATATGCAAGGTCAGGGCCAGAGTCTGCGTTCAGTTAGAGCCAGCATGTTATGAAATAACCACCCAGTCGTCAAAAATACTGAAGCCCGGAAGGTTGAAAGACAGCAAGAGATTGGGGAAAAAGACCCACGCTAATAGGCCTTTTCCAGGAAGATAAATATTAGTCGAGCACAAAAACATCGCGGCCGCGCTCCTCGATCATCTCGAGCGCCATGCCGCCGCCGCGCGCCACGCAGGTGAGCGGATCGTCGGCAATAACTACGGGTACACCGGTTTCTTCCATCAGCAATTTGTCCAAGTCGCGCAACAGCGCGCCACCGCCGGTCAATACCATGCCGCGTTCGGCTACATCCGCGCCGAGTTCGGGGGGGGTCTGTTCCAGCGCGGTGCGCACGGCGCCCACGATTCCTGCCAAGGGCTCTTGCAACGCCTCAAGGATTTCATTGCTGTTAAGTGTGAAGCTGCGCGGCACGCCCTCGGCCTGATTGCGGCCCCACACCTCGATCTCGCGCACCTCATTGCCAGGGTAGGCAGAGCCGATTTGGTGCTTGATGCGTTCGGCGGTCGCTTCGCCGATGAGGCTGCCATAGTTGCGGCGCACGTAATTGATGATGGCTTCGTCAAAACGATCGCCGCCGATGCGCGCCGATGCAGAGTAGACCACGCCGTTCAGTGAAATGATTGCGACCTCCGATGTGCCGCCACCTATATCCAGCACCATGGAGCCATTGGCCTCGCCAATCGGCAGGCCGGCGCCGATGGCAGCTGCCATCGGTTCTTCGATAAGATAGACTTCGCGCGCCCCCGCGCCGGCTGCGGATTCCTTGATCGCACGACGCTCCACCTGCGTGGAACCGCAGGGCACACTGACCAATACGCGCGGACTGGGGCGGAAGAATTTATTCTCATGCACCTTGTGGATGAAATGCTGCAACATCTTTTCAGTGACGGTAAAGTCGGCGATCACGCCGTCTTTCAGAGGGCGAATGGCGCTGATATTGCCGGGCGTGCGGCCGAGCATGCGCTTGGCTTCAAGCCCAACGGCAGCGATGGTTTTCGGCCCGCCGGGGCCGCGCTCCACGCGTATGGCAACCACTGATGGCTCGTTAAGGACGATGCCTTTTCCGCGCACATAGATCAGCGTATTGGCGGTGCCCAAGTCAATGGAAAGATCAGTGGAAAAGAGTCCCCGGAAACGTCCAAACATAATTAGAGAGTAATCCTGTGAGGTAAAAAACGTCACTCTATCAACGCGGCGGCGTTAGGGCAAGCGGCGCAGACGATAAGTGCTATAATTTAATTTTTATTGTGTCGTATTAATTTGTCTCTCTGGAGTCTGCTTTATGTCCTTGTCCGCACCCGAGGTGGAGAAGATCGCTCACTTGGCGCGCCTCGCCATCGACTCCGCCGATGTGCCCGGTTATGCACGTAATCTTTCGAATATTATCGGCCTGGTGGAACAAATGCAGGCCGTGGACACCGCCGGTGTCGTGCCCATGGCACATCCGCTTGATGCCACTGCGCGGATGCGCGCGGACGAAGTGACCGAATGCAATCAGCGCGATCATTTCCAGGTGAATGCGCCGCAGGTTGCTGCGGGGCTTTATCTTGTACCCAAGGTTATTGAATAACAACAGATACAAGGGCGAAGATACAAGCTACAAGTAAACTCTAAAACGTTGATCGGTATGTTTGTATCTCGTACCTTTCCCTTGTCCCTGCCTTAAGGTCATCAATGCACAATCAAACTATTTCTCAGTTATCCCGCGCCCTGCATAAGGGTGAATTTTCCAGCGAAGACTTAACGCGCGCGTTTCTTGCGCGGATCGAGCAACATGCCGCCCGTCTCAATTGTTATATCAGCGTGACTACCGAGCAGGCCCTCGCCGAAGCGCACGCCGCCGATGCCAGATTTGCGGCAGGCGAAGCCGGCGTGCTCACGGGCATTCCGCTCGCTCAAAAAGATATCTTTTGCACCAACGGCGTTAAGACAACCTGCGGCTCTAAGATGCTGGATAACTTCATTGCGCCGTACGATGCCACCACCGTGGAGCGCTTCAAGCAGGCGGGCATGGTGATGCTTGGCAAGACCAATATGGATGAGTTTGCGATGGGCTCATCGAACGAAACAAGCTTCTACGGCCCGGTCAAAAATCCGTGGGATTTAAGTGCCGTGCCGGGCGGATCTTCAGGCGGATCCGCTGCTGCGGTTGCCGCGCGCCTTGCACCCGCCGCGACCGGAACAGATACCGGCGGCTCCATACGCCAGCCCGCCGCACTATGCGGCATCACCGGTATAAAGCCGACTTACGGACGCGTATCGCGCTACGGCATGATCGCTTTTGCATCAAGCCTTGATCAGGGTGGCCCGATGACACGTACGGCCGAGGATGCTGCGCTTATGTTGCAAGTGATGGCGGGTTTCGATGCGCGCGACTCCACGAGTGTTGACCGGCCTGTGCCTGATTATAGTGCGAGCTTAAATGATTCGATTCGCGGTCTTAAAATTGGTTTGCCCAAGGAATATTTCGGAGCGGGCCTGGATGCGCAAGTGGCGCTGGCCATCGATGCCGCCATCAAGGAATATCAAAAACTCGGCGCCATCGTGCAGGAGATCAGCCTGCCCAATACTCATCTCGCCGTGCCGACGTATTACGTCATCGCGCCGGCGGAATGCTCGTCTAATCTCGCGCGCTTTGACGGCGTGCGCTTCGGCTATCGGGCCAAGGCACCGAAAGACTTGGAAGATTTATACAAGCGCTCGCGTGGCGAAGGTTTCGGCGCCGAGGTCAAGCGCCGCATCATGATTGGTACCTATGTGCTGTCGGCCGGTTATTATGACGCCTATTATTTGAAGGCTCAGCAACTGCGTCGCCGGATCCGAGACGATTTCACCCGCGCCTTTACCGACGTAGACGTCATTATGGGCCCGACCTCGCCGACCGTGGCCTTTAACCTCGGCGAAAAAACCAACGACCCGGTAACTATGTATTTATCCGATATCTATACCATCGCCACAAATTTGGCCGGCCTGCCTGGTATGTCAGTGCCTGCGGGGTTTGTCGGCCCGCGCCCCGTCGGCTTGCAAATTATCGGCAATTATTTTGACGAGGCGCGGCTACTGAATGTTGCGCACCAGTATCAGCAGGCTACCGATTGGCATTTGCGGGCTCCTGAGGGTTTTGAATAAATTTAGATACAAGAGGAAAGATACAGGATACAAGTTGAACGCGAAAACATCAGCTGTCTTTCCTGTATCTACTGGTATCTTTTCTCTTGTATCCTTTCTTTGAGGTTATTTATGGAATGGGAAACCGTCATCGGGCTGGAAATACACACTCAGCTTGCGACTAAAAGCAAAATCTTTTCCGGGGCCGCAACAACGTATGGCGCTTTGCCGAATACACAGGCTTGCGCTGTCGATATCGGATTGCCTGGCGTATTACCGGTGCTGAATGAGGGCGCGGTGAGCAAGGCCGTCAAGTTCGGCTTGAGCGTCGACGCCAGCATTGCGCGCCGCTCAATCTTTGCACGCAAAAATTATTTTTATCCCGACTTGCCTAAGGGCTATCAGATCAGTCAGTACGAACTGCCGATTGTGGCAAACGGCCATATCGAAATTCAGGTCGAGGGTGAACCACCGAAGACCATCGGTATTACGCGCGCACATCTGGAAGAAGATGCAGGAAAATCGCTGCATGAAGAAGGCGCGGATGATTTTCGCGGACTGTCCGGCATCGACCTGAATCGCGCCGGCACACCGCTATTGGAGATAGTCTCCGAACCTGATATGCGGTCGGCCAAGGAGGCCGTCGCGTACATGAAGAAAATTCATTCGCTGGTGCGTTACCTGGAGATTTGCGATGGCAATATGCAGGAAGGTTCATTTCGTTGCGATGCCAATGTGTCGGTGCGTCCCAAGGGCCAGGGAAAATTCGGTACACGTGCCGAGCTGAAAAATATTAACTCTTTTCGCTTTGTGGAAAAGGCTATCAACTATGAAGTTGAACGCCAGATAGAGCTCCTGGAAAGCGGCGGCACGGTGAAACAGGAGACGCGCCTCTACGATTCCGATCGCGATGAAACGCGTACCATGCGCTCCAAGGAAGAGGCCAATGATTACCGTTATTTTCCCGACCCGGATTTACTACCGCTTGAACTAGACGAGGCTTTTATCGAACAGATCAGGCTCACATTGCCGGAATTGCCTGACGATAAGAAACAGCGGTTCATAAATGATTATGCCTTATCACCCTATGAAGCAGGTGTGCTGACCGCGAGCCGTGAATTGGGTGATTACTATGAAGTTGCTGTGCGAGCTTCGAATGGCGAGGCGAAGCTCGCCGCGAACTGGGTGATGGGCGATTTGCTCGGTGCGCTGAACAAGGCCGGGCTTGAAATTCAAACAAGCCCGGTCAGCGCAGAACAACTCGGCGGCCTGATTCTGCGCATCAAGGACAACACCATTTCCGGCAAGATCGCGAAGCAAGTGTTCGAGGCAATGTGGAACGGCGAGGGCGATGCCGACATGGTAATTCAGAAGCAGGGCTTGCGACAGGTTACCGACAGTGGCGCCATCGAAACCGCAATCGAAGCGGTGATGGCAGAGTTTCCCCAGCAGTTACAGCAGTACCGCGACGGTCAGGACAAGCTGTTCGGATTTTTTGTTGGGCAGGTGATGAAGGCCACGCAGGGTAAGGCTAATCCTGCGCAGCTTAATGCGCTGCTACATGAGAAGCTCCGGCCGTGATTAAACAAGCTTACTATGGATGCGTAATTGCCGATGTCTGATCTAATTAAAGATTATCGCCCATTGAACAGACCTCCTGGTACCCTCACAGCGGTGCCGGGCGAAGACAGCACTGCCCGAATCCATCTGCTGGAATATCGCGGTGAGCAGATCAACGTGGTGGAGATTTCCGGTTTAGAGCAGTTAGCGCAACAACTCGCCGATGGACATCCGGCATCCGCTGTCACGTGGGTGCACGTGGTGGGCCTGGGCGATATGAGAACCATGCAAGGCCTGGCTGAAATGTTCAAATTGCATCCGCTGGCAATGGAGGATGTGACCCATTTAGGCCAACGCTCCAAGGTTGAAGCGTACGACAACCAACTACAGTTTGTGGTGCTGCAACACCTCGCTTTTACGCAAGACGAGGTGAAGGTAACTCAGGTCGCACTCTTTGTGGGTAAAGATTTTGTAGTGAGTTTTCAACCTGGCGGGACGGATTTGTTTGAACCCTTGCGCTCGCGTATTTGCGAAACGCAGGGGCGCATTCACGAACGCGGGGCAGATTATCTTGCCTACATCATCATCGACCTTGTCATCGACACCGCTTTTCCCGTGTTAGAGGCCTTGGGTGAACAGCTCGACACCCTGGAAGATAACGTCGTCAATCGACCGGCCCCGAACGTTATCAACACGATATATCAGCTGCAGCGCCAGTTGCTTAATTTGCGGCGTGTGTTGTGGCCGCAGCGCGAGGTGTTATCCCGCCTCATGCGCGATGATCTTGGATTTATCAGCACAGAGATGAG
>JBDSMM010000126.1:0-3497 GCA_039915825.1 Gammaproteobacteria bacterium
ATCTCCATCGAAGACGGTATGGCGGAGGACGATTGGGAAGGGTGGGCCTTGCTCACCCAACGCCTGGGCAAGCGCGTGCAGCTCGTAGGCGATGACCTGTTCGTTACCAACACGGCAATCTTCGCGCAAGGCATTGCAAAAAATATCGCCAACTCGATTCTTATCAAACTGAATCAGATCGGCACGCTGACGGAAACCCTGGCCGCCATCGAAATGGCGAAACAGGCCGGTTACACGGCGATCATTTCGCATCGCTCCGGTGAGACTGAGGATACGACAATCGCCGACCTCGCCGTGGGAACCCAGGTGGGCCAAATCAAGACCGGCTCCATGTCGCGCTCTGACCGCGTGGCAAAATACAACCAATTGCTGCGCATCGAGGAAGAGATCGGTGCGCACGTTCAATACGCCGGACATAACGCCTTTCGCCTTGCCTCGGGGCAAAAAATCCACTCTAATGACGTGTCTATGACTGCTGACGCAGTGAGGTAATTAACCTTGTCATGAAACTGATCGTTGTCACACTACTCGCATTTTTGCTGATACTGCAATATCACTTGTGGGTTGGCGATGGTAGTCTGGCGGGCGTGTCGCGAACTCAACAATCCATCGTCGCACAACAGCAGGAAAACACGTTGCTGAAGGAACGCAATCTCGCCGAGGAAGCCGAGGTCAATGACCTCAAACATGGGTTAGACGCAATCGGTGAGCGGGCACGCACTGAGCTGGGCATGATCAGCAAGGATGAAACGTTTTACCAGATCGTCAATGAGTGAGCAGAGCCTTCTGGATTTTGCCTTACACGGTAGGCTTAAGCTGTGTGCGACCGCCTCTTAACCCCGGTATAGTGGGCATCGACATGCCGAATTCACGGCTGGTATCGTGCAAACAGTTCCACTGGCATAGGTGGATCTTATGACGTATTGTGGTGCTAGTTAAAGTATAAATAAGTACCGCAGACGGCCTCAATGGCGTAAAGCGGTCTGCACGGAGGCGGACTATGCATGAACCCCTGGGATTGACAGATCGTCCGCAGACGAATCGTCTAGAATCCAAGGTCTTCTCCGAAATCTCCCCAGCGTTTATTGAATTCAAGAAGGCTGAGATCGAGCAGTCGATTCCGACATGCTTCGAGCAGCGTGTGCAACGTTACGCTGATCAAACGGCGATTAAAACCCAACATCACTGCCTGACTTACGCCGAGCTGAACCGCCTCGCAAAGGTGTATGTGCCGCTCGACCCGACTTTTCCCTATGCCGGCTGGAATGCTACAACCTGCCAGCCGAACACACGACTCTGTTCCACGAACCGCACGCGGCAAAAAAATATGACTCGCCGAGGCAGTATTTAGAGTAGAAACAGCTATCAGATACAGCGGCGCAAACACAGGATTAACTCCAGGCGAGCAGCGCTTAGCGGACCGTCATACAGCGAAATTACACTAAAGGGAGGCGAAAGGCTTATTGAAGATAATGTTTTAATTATCGTGCGAACCTCGCTTATGCTGCTGTTTAATATTCGTGGTAAAATGAATCAACATTTGGCAAATTCAAGACAGGGAATGTCAATGAACAATGTCCTCAGCCCAACTCTTCCTGAGCGGTCAGCCGCCACTTTCCCCAGTGGGCTTGAACGTGAGCCATATTTCTTGTTTAAAATCATAGACTTTAGCTTCACGCTTCGACATCTTCCTTACCCTGCTATAAATTTCAAAAGCTGGCTAAATCAGCGATTCTAATTTTTTTGTAGGAAGAAACGTAAATCGGAGAAAGGCAGTGAGTACAGGAATGTTTGAAAAGGGTGACCCACTTTCGCCTTTGCACGAAGGCCTGCTGCTGGACGCTATCCCGGCTGACCCATCGGGTCAGCGGGTCGGTTACACCTTGCTGACCACGGCAGAGCGCCACCAACTTTTGGTGGAATGGAATGCCACCGTGGCAGATTACCCACACCAAGCCTGCCTCCAAGAATTGTTCGAGACTCAGGTTGAGCAAAGTCCAGATGCGGTTGCGCTCGTATTTGAAGGTAGTACTTTAACCTACCGTGAATTAAACAAACGCGCCAATCAACTGGCTCACCATCTGCAGTCCCTAGGTGTCCGTCCTGAGACACTGGTTGGGGTCTGTATAGAACGCTCACTGGAAATGGTCGTGGGCTTGCTGGGCATCCTTAAGGCGGGTGGAGCCTATGTGCCACTTGACCCGCGCTATCCCGTTGCGCGGCTCGCATTCATGTTCGAAGATGCGGCGTTATCAGTGCTCGTCACAGAGCAGAATCTCATCAATAATTTGCCGGCACACGAGACGCAAATTATATGCGTGGATGCTCGTGAAGCATTTAGCTTTTATCCAGACACAAATCCGGCAGTACCCACCAAGGCCGAGTCGCTGGCGTACGTTATCTACACATCCGGCTCCACTGGCACACCTAAGGGTGTGCAAATCTCGCATCGCGCGGTGGTAAATTTTCTGTGTAGCATGCAGAAGACGCCCGGCATTACTGCGCAGGATGGGTTGCTGGCCGTAACGACATTGTCTTTCGACATTGCGGGGCTGGAAATATTTCTGCCGCTTATTAGCGGCGCCCATGTGGTAATCGCGAGTCGCGACATCGCTATTGACGCTGCGCGCCTCATCAACCATTTACGCCAGCCTGACATCACTTTTATGCAAGCCACGCCGACTACTTGGCGCCTACTTATCGAATCCGGTTGGCAGGGTACGGTTGGCCTGAAAATGCTGTGCGGCGGCGAGGCTTTATCGCGGGATTTAGCCGAACAGCTGCTCATGCGTGGAGCTGAGTTGTGGAATATGTATGGCCCCACCGAGACCACGGTGTGGTCCACCATCCAGCGTGTCAGTTCGGGTTCCGGCCCGGTGCTGATAGGGCATCCCATTGCCAATACTCAAATTTATCTGCTTGATGAGCGCATGCAACCTATACCCATCGGTGTAGCCGGTGAATTGCATATTGGTGGCGCAGGCTTGGCACGTGGTTATCTGAAGCGCCCGGAATTGACCGAAGAAAAGTTTTTTCCTAATCCGTTTAGCCAGGAACCCGGTAGTCGGCTGTACAAAACGGGTGACCTGGCCCGTTATTTATCCGATGGATCTATCGAATGCTTGGGGCGTGTTGATTATCAGGTCAAGATTAACGGACATCGGATTGAGCTGGGTGAAATTGAGGCGGCCTTACAAAAGCATCCGCGGGTGCGCGAGTGCGCTGTTATTGCCCGTGAAGATACGGAGGGGGGTAAGCGATTGGCGGCCTATATAGTGTCACGAGATAAAACCCCGCTGACCGATCAGGAGCTCCGCAACTTTCTTAAAGAACATGTGCCCGAGTATATGCTGCCGCCGGTATTTGTCGCACTGGATACCCTGCCCGTGACTCCTAACGGCAAGCTTGATCGCAAATCCCTACCCGCACCTGTCAGTCGGCGGCCTGTTCTCGAACAAGCTTATGTGGCACCACGTGGTGAATTGGAACATTTTCTG
>JBDSMM010000001.1:0-4235 GCA_039915825.1 Gammaproteobacteria bacterium
ACGTTATCAACACGATATATCAGCTGCAGCGCCAGTTGCTTAATTTGCGGCGTGTGTTGTGGCCGCAGCGCGAGGTGTTATCCCGCCTCATGCGCGATGATCTTGGATTTATCAGCACAGAGATGAGGGTTTATCTGCGTGATTCGTCGGACCACGCCGTACAGGCTATGGATGTGGTTGACAGTTATCGCGAAATGGCCGCGAGCCTGCTGGACGTACATTTGTCCAATGCCACCAATCGGCTGACGGATGTGATGCGTGTACTGATGGTTATCGCCACGCTGTTTACACCGCCGACGTTCCTGGCCAGCATGTATGGTATGAATTTCGATCGTTCCAGCCCGTGGAACATGCCGGAGCTAGGCTGGGAATACGGCTATTTGATGGTGTGGGGAATTGTGATTGTAATGACTGCAGGAATGCTGATTTATTTCCGCCGCAAGCACTGGCTTTGAAAAATCGGTAGCGTACGCTACAGTTAATCCAATCCCAACTTCTTCAGCCGGTAGCGCAGCGCGCGGAAGGTAATTCCCAATAACTTCGCTGCTGCGGTCTTGTTGTAACGCGTCTGCTCCAGCGCCTTAACGATGGCTTCTTTTTCGATATTGTCCAGATAAGGCTCTAACTGCAACTTGTCCGTGCTGGAGGGTGGTTCGGCGTTGTGATGTTGCGGTAGCCGGAGATCCTGCACATCAATAGCGTTCCCTTCGCACAACGTAATAGCACGTTCCAGGATATTTTCCAGTTCCCGCACATTACCCGGGAAAGGATGATTGAACAGCGTTTCCATTGCTGCCGAAGTTAGCACGGGGGTAACGATATTGCTCTGCTGGGCAAGGCGCGCGAGGATGTGATCGGCCAATGCGGCAATGTCCTGCGAGCGTTCGCGCAGGCTGGGGACATGCAATTCGATGACATTGATGCGGTAGAATAAATCCTGGCGGAACGCACCTTGTTTGACAAGATCCGCAAGGTCCTTGTGCGTGGCGCTCAAAATGCGCACGTCGATGGCAATTTCCTTCTGCACGCCGATGGGTCGCACAGCCTTTTCCTGGATCGCGCGTAATAGCTTAACCTGCATATGCAGGGGTAAATCGGCGACCTCGTCGAGGAATAAAGTACCACCCTCGGCAGATTGGAACAGCCCCAGTTTGTCGGCCGTCGCCCCGGTGAAGCTGCCCTTTTTATAACCGAAGAACTCGCTCTCCATGAGGTGTTCGGGGATGGCGCCGCAATTGACGGCGATAAACGGGCGGTCGGCACGCGGACCTTGTTCATGGATCATGCGCGCCACGAGTTCCTTGCCGGTGCCCGATTCGCCGCTGATATAAATCGGCGCCTGGCTGCGCGCGAGCTTGGCAATTGTAACGCGCGTGGTCTCCATCGCCGCCGAATCGCCGAGCAGTGTGAGGCTGGAAACTCGTGGGATTGGTAGGGGCCGGTCGGATAATTTAAGTGCGGTGCTGATGAGGTTGCGTAGCACCTGCAATTCGATGGGTTTGGAGACGAAATCGAATGCCCCTGCCTTGAGCGCATGGATTGCAGTTTCCATATTTCCGTAAGCGGTAATCACGGCAACGGGCAGGTCGGGGTTAGAATGCTGGATATACTGCACCAGTTCGATGCCATTGCCGTCGGGTAGGCGCATGTCGGTAAGACACAAATCGAAACGGTGTTTGGCTAATAGCCCGCGCGCCTGCGCTACTGTTTCGGCGGTGTAGGTATCGATATTCATGCGCCCTAAGGTGAGCTCCAGAAGCTCGCGGATATCGGGCTCGTCATCAACTATCAGGGCGAGGTGTTGCGGCATTATTAAATCCCTTTATTTAACAAATGAAATTTCATGCTGTGATGCAGATTGCTGCTTATTGGCCAGCGGCAGGCGCTGGTAAATTGAAGATAAATCCGCGGTTCATGTATTCGAGATAGCTGGCATAAACTCTGCTGAATATACAATGAGAGGCCTCGCTTGCATAGTGTAGTCTCCCAAAGTTTACGCTACTTGGCGGCGCCGCGGGTCGGCAAATGTGATGCGAAAACAGGTGCCGCCTTCAGGCATCGTAATGTAGCTGAGACGTGCCTGGTTGCTCTCGCAAAGTTCGCGCGCAATGTATAGCCCTAGTCCCGTGCCCGCATCCTCCGTGGTAAAAAAGGGATCGAATATGCGTGGGATCACCTCCGGCGCAATACCGCTACCGAAATCGATAACATCCAGAAACGGCGCGTGTAATTCCTTGATCAGGCCACCGCGCAACTTCAGCTTCGGGTTGGCATCGTGATCAACGTAGCGTAGACCGTTCTCGCACAAATTCCACAAGATCTGATGCAGTTGGCTAGGATCCATGCGCAATATAATATTCTGAACACCATGTTCCACGGCGATCTGGGCTACATCGATGTGCTGGCTACGTGCGAACTCTTCGATAAATTCCTCCAGCCAGGATTTTAACTCGAAATCTTCCAGGCGTGAGCGTTCTCGTCGGCTAATTTGCAACATGTTTTCAATGATTCGGTTCATGCGCCGGGATTGGGTGCAAATAATTTGGGTAAGACGGGCCTCGCCATTACCAAGCGTCGCTGACTCCGCCAGTAACTGTCCGGCATGACTGATGGCAGCCAGTGGATTACGTATCTCATGGGCAATGCTACCGGTGAGCCGCACCAGCGAGGCGAGCTTGAGTTGCTGCGCCTGTTGTGTGATACCTGAGGTGTCTTCCAAAAATATCAGCGTTCCCGAGGCTGCGCCGCTACCAAGTGCCGCAAAGCGAGGCAGAATATCCGCAGCCGTATTAGAGGGACGGAAACTGACCGGTTCCGAGACCGGGCTTTGGCGCCAGACCTTTATCTGCTTCGCCAGATCGGGCGAGATCTGTTCCAGTGTCTGCTGATTATAACTATGCTCGGTACCCAGCAAATGCCAGGCGGATTCATTCATCAAGCGCGTTTCATCGTCCGCGTCCAGTACCACGATGCCGGTTTGCATGCGCTGAATTATGTATTCGGTAAGCTGTGCCATCTGCGCAAGATCGACTGCGCGCTGCGCCGCGAGTCGCTCACTGACGAAGGTTCGTTTTGCGAGCAGATGCGCCAGAATGGCGGTGGCAAAAAACGTTGCTCCCAGTATGCCGGCGTGCGTATATTCACCCGCATCTGCCATGTTGTGGGTGTATGAATAGGCTTGCTGGGCAAGCGTCGCAAGGCTGGCGATGGCGGCAATTAAAATGACGTAGCGGCCTTTGGCCAGGATACCGCTGGCCGCGATGTCGACCACCAGTAATATACTTAGGCCACTACCGATGCCGCCGCTGGCGTGCATCATCAAGGTGATAAAGGCGATATCGAACAGCACCTGCACATAGACCTGCAGGCGAAACGGCGGCCAGCGCCAGAGCAAGGCAAGGGCGCAGGCGATAGCAAATACCATGTAGGCTATGCTGAGCATGAAAAATAGCGAGGCATCACTTTCCCCGAGCGGCAGGGGAAGCCCCTTTCTAATCATGAAAAACAGCAGCGTTGCAGCCAGGAGCAGCCGATAGAGGGCAAGCAAACCCAGCGCAGACCAGGCTTGCGGAGGCTCGCTCGTCGCACCAGCGTGAAGTTTATCCTGCAAAAAGGCCAACATTTGTGGCATGGTCTCGGCATTCCATTTAAAAAGTGCGATGACGGCGCAGATGGCCTGGTTCAAAAATCAGATAATGATTAATTGCCCGTTATTTCTGTTAACCCCCAGCAGCGTCGCGCCGCTAAATCCTATTTAAAGCACAAGGCGCGGGCATTCTCATAGCCGTGGATACCCGATTCACGGCGCCCGATTTTCTATCCCGTCGCGATGTTGCACTGAACAATAATATTTATCTAATTTTTTAAAGGCCTCAGTCTCGGGCACATGCAAGCCGCACCATTCACAACGTACCATGGTGCTGATGCGCGTGGGCTGCTGGCGCTCGCGCGAAACGCGTTGGAAATAGCGGCGCGCTACAACAATTATTAACCAGATAAACAGGGAAATGAGGAGGAAGCGCATTAGCGACATTGCATAAAGGGGAAGCGATTAGCATACCCTATTTTGATTAAATCGCCCATTTCCCCCACAATACCGTCTTTTGCGAGCGCCCATGAACCTCCACGAATTTCAGGCAAAACAATTCCTTACGGCCTATGGAATCCCCGTGCCCAAAGGTGCGCCCGCGCGGTCGGTCAGTGAGGCGCTGGCCATTGCGCGCGGCTTGAGCGAT
>JBDSMM010000025.1:0-5396 GCA_039915825.1 Gammaproteobacteria bacterium
CGCGCCAGGGCACCATTTTTCCGTCAAACCAGATGACGCCGTCGCGATCATCCATTGTCATGCAGTTTCTCCCATTCCAATAAATCCTGCCAAATCCGGATCACGCCGTCCCGGTAATCCCGGAACTTGTCTTCCTCCACACACGCAGGCTCATCCTGCAATGCGCAGCGATGCACCGCAGCCCGGTAGGTACGATAGGCATCGCTCAATAATTGCACATCCGCCGCGTCCATCAATTTCGCGTCGGCAAGACTCTGCAACTGGCGGATATTGTCCGTATAAGTGAGCAATTCGGGATGTGCATGAGCCCATAATAAAGCGTCGTATTGAACCATAAATTCAATATCGGCGATACCTCCGGCATCCTGTTTTAGATCAAACCGTCCGGGCTCGCGCGCACTTAACGCCGTGCGCATGCGCTCGCGCATGTCATGCACCTCGGCGCGTAAGGTGTTTGCGTCGCGCCGACGTTGCAAAATCCCGATGCGTAATTCGTTAAAGCGTGCAGTAATATTGTTGTCACCCTGTTCGGCCACCACGCGGGCGCGCACCAGCGCCTGATGCTCCCAAGTCCATGCCTGCGTCGTTTGGTAATCAGCGAAGCTTTCCAGGCTACTCACCAGTAGTCCGGAGGCCCCGCTTGGGCGCAGGCGCATATCGATCTCGTACAATACACCGGCAGGTGTGTGGGCATTCAAAATATGGACGATACGCTGGCCCAGGCGGGCGAAAAATACAGCATTGTCGATGGACTTCGGCCCTGCCGTGCATTGCTGTTCACCCTCGCTATTGTGTAAAAAAACGATGTCGAGATCAGATCCATAGCCGAGCTCAATCCCGCCGAGCTTGCCGTATGCCACGATGGCAAAGCCTGGCGTATAGCGTTTGCCATCTAGCATGCAGCTTGGCGCGCCATGGCGCATCGTCAGATGACGCCATGCGAAGTTCAGTACGTGCTGCAAAATGAGTTCAGCAAGCGCGCTCAGGTGATCGCTGACGATCATGAGTGGCAACACACCCGCCGTGTCGGCGGCTGCCACGCGCAATACATGCACCTGCTTGAAATGCCGCAGTGCATCCATCTGCTGTTCCAGATCATGTTCCGGGATGCGCAATAAAATCTGGCGCAATTCACTGTCGAGGCCAGTTCTGTCCAGCGGTGCATACAGTCTGCGCGAATCCAGTAGTTCATCGAGCAGCAGCGGGTGGGCAGTAAGTAATGTACTGATCCACGGACTCGCGGCGCACAGCTTTACCAGCTGCGATAACCCCAATGGATTTTCCACCAGTAAGGCAAGATAAGCCGTGCGCTGCGCGATAGCCTCAATGAGATTCACCAACCGCATAAGTGTAACATCGGGATGTTCCGCACCGCCGGCGGCGGCCACCAGCAAGGGCATCAGCTTGTCCATACGCCTGCGCCCGCGTTCGCTGAGTGCACGGTAATGATGGCCCTCTCGCAATTGGCTCAACACGCGCAAGGCCTCCGGCGCGTCAGTAAAGCCGGCTGAGTTTACTAACTCGCCGGCCTGAGCTTCATCCAGTGCGCCTTGCCAAACAGCGTTCAAGTCCGGCACGCTAGATTGCGCGGCCTCGGGTCGGGAATCTAGCTGCGGCATCGTGAATATTTGCACGAAATGATTGTGTACATATGCCGTGTGTTGCGACAGCGCATGCTGAAATGCATTCCAATTTTCATATTTCATGGACAATGCCAGCCGCGTTCGCTCCGTTTCATCCATTGGCAGGCTATGGGTTTGCTCATCGGAAAATTCCTGCAAACGGTTTTCTACCTTGCGCAGGAATATATATGCATCGCTTAACTGCTCGGTAACTTGGGCGGGAAGATAATCCGCTTGGCCCAAATATTCCAAAACACTGAGAATGCCCGGTTCCTGCAAGCGCGTGTCGCGCCCGCCGCGGATTAATTGAAATAACTGGCCGATAAATTCAACCTCGCGAATGCCACCCTGGCCAAGTTTTATATTGTCTTTCAACCCGCGCCTCTGCGCCTCCCGCACAATCATTTGTTTCATATCACGTAACGACTCGACGGCGCCGAAGTCGAGATAACGCCGGTAAATAAACGGCCGCAGATTATCCAACAGGAGTTTGCCCTGCGCGCAGTCGCCTGCCACCACGCGTGCCTTGATCATGGCATAGCGCTCCCACTCGCGGCCGTGATTCTGGTAATAGTCTTCCAGCGCATCGAAACTCAGCACCAGCGGGCCGCTGTCACCAAACGGGCGCAAGCGCATGTCGACGCGATAGACGAAACCATCCGGTGTGATCTCCGCAAGCGCATTGATAAGCCGCTGCGCGAGCTGGACAAAATATTCCATGTTACTGGTGCAAGGGCGTTTCCCCTGCGTCTGCCCGTCTTCGGGATAAGCGAAGATGAGATCAATGTCAGAGGAAAAATTAAGCTCGCGCGCGCCCAACTTGCCCATGCCGATGACGACCATAGCTTGGGCCATGCCGTGCGCATTTTTAGGAATACCGATCTCTTTCGATTGCCAGGCGTGCAGTTTGCCGAGTGCAGCATCTATGCACGCCTCAGCCAATGCGGACAAATCCGACAGCGTCTCGTTCAGATCCGCCCAGCCCGCCAGATCACGCCAGGCAATGCGCAACATTTCGCGGGTACGCATGTGCCGCAAGGCCGCGCCAAGATCTTGCGGATTTTTTGTATTGCCTACAGCGGACTGTAATTTGTGCGCATACTCACCGGGGGCATAATCGATAAGTAAATCGCCGCTTTTGAGCATATCGGCAAACAGACGCGGGTGGCGGATGCAGGTTTGCGCCACGAACTCACTATAGGTCCAAACACGGTATAAAACATTCAGCAGGTCGGGGTGTGTTGGTGGCTCGATATCCGCCCCGGAAGCCGTGTGCGTATAAGCCTGCCAATCACGCGCCAACCGCTCGCGTAAAACGGATGGCAAGGCAGCCAGGAATTCCTGGCCTGCACTGCTAAATCCCCGCGCGCCTCCCTTTTCTAAAAGGTGCGATGTGGAGATTTTATCCCTTGGACGGCGCAGCTTTTTATTGAAGTGAGGCAAATAAAGTTTTCCTGGAAATGCTGCGGTGAAAATATTACGCCCCGGTTACGCAAATTATTCTGCTATCCGTTATAACTTAGCTTAACTCAAACAAGGCAAAAAAAAGCCCCACCTGCTTCCAGGTGGGGCTGGTGTTTCCCTGTAAAAAGGAAATTACATCATGCCCATGCCGCTGGGATCGTGCATATCTTTCGGCTCGCCCTTGTCGCTAGGGAGCTCGGCAATCATCGCCTCGGTGGTGATCATCAGGCCCGCTACCGATGCGGCATTCTGCAATGCAGAGCGCGTTACCTTGGTTGGGTCAATAACGCCCATCGCTACCATGTCGCCATACTCACCGCTGGCGGCGTTGTAACCGAAGTTACCCTTGCCATCGGCGACCTTGTTCAACACCACTGAACCCTCGGCGCCGGCATTGGCGACGATCTGGCGTAGCGGCTCTTCCATGGCGCGGATGGCAATGGTGATACCGACGTTCTGGTCTTCATTGTCACCCCTAAGCTTGCCGATATCGCGCGATGCGCGCACCAGGGCCACACCGCCGCCCGGCACCACACCTTCTTCAACGGCCGCACGCGTAGCATGCAGCGCATCTTCGACACGCGCCTTCTTTTCCTTCATTTCAATTTCGCTACCGGCGCCGACCTTGATAACGGCTACACCGCCCGCCAACTTGGCGACGCGTTCTTGCAGCTTCTCGCGGTCATAGTCGGTGGTAGCTTCGTCGATCTGCGCGCGGATCAGCTTGACGCGATCCTGAATCCCCGTAGGATCACCGGCGCCATCGATGATGATAGTGTTTTCCTTGCTGATGGTAACGCGCTTGGCGGTGCCGAGGTCTTCCACGGTCGCCTTCTCGAGGCTTAGACCCAATTCTTCGGCAATCAGGTTAGCGCCCGTAAGGACGGCGATATCGGACAGCATGGCCTTGCGACGCTCGCCGAAGCCCGGGGCCTTGACGGCCGCAACCTTGACGATACCGCGCAGATTGTTGACGACCAAGGTCGCCAGCGCCTCGCCATCGACATCTTCGGCGATAATCAGCAGCGGACGGCCAGACTTGGCAACGCCTTCAAGCACCGGCAGCATTTCGCGGATATTGGAGATCTTCTTTTCGTAGAGCAGGATCATCGGGTTGTCGAGATCGGCGCTCATGGTCTGTTGATTGTTTACGAAGTACGGGGAGATATAACCGCGATCGAACTGCATACCTTCCACAACATCGAGCTCGTTCTCAAAACCGGAGCCGTCTTCCACCGTAATTACGCCTTCCTTGCCGACCTTACCCATAGCCTTGGCGATGATATCGCCAATGTCGTTGTCGGAATTGGCGGAGATCGTGCCTACCTGGGCAATGGCCTTGTCATCCGTACACGGTACGGACATCTTCTTCAGCGCTTCCACAGCGGCCGTCACGGCTTTGTCGATACCGCGCTTGAGATCCATCGGGTTCATGCCGGCGGCAACCGCTTTGAAACCCTCTTTTAGAATGGCCTGGGCCAGAACCGTCGCGGTCGTGGTACCGTCACCGGCGATATCAGAGGTCTTGGAAGCAACTTCCTTCACCATCTGCGCGCCCATGTTTTCAAATTTATCCTTCAACTCGATACCCTTGGCAACGGACACGCCGTCTTTCGTTACGGTCGGGGCGCCGCCGTAAGCGGAATCCAGTACCACATTGCGGCCGCGCGGCCCCAAGGTTACTTTCACAGCATCGGCCAGGATATTAACGCCCTTAACCAAGTGACTTCTTGCATCGTATCCAAATTTGACTTCTTTAGCTGCCATAACAATATCCTCTGTTCAGTTTTAAATTAACGGGGCAAGCCTTGATTACTGAATGATGCCCATGATGTCTTCTTCGCGCATCACCAGCAGGTCCTTGCCATCCACCTTCACCTCGGTACCGGAATACTTGGTGAACAAAACCTTATCACCCACTTTCACATCAACCGGACGCACGGAGCCGTTTTCCAGCACCTTCCCATTGCCCACGGCAAGGATTTCACCACGCACCGGCTTTTCAGCAGCATTATCAGGTATCACGATGCCACCGGCGGTAGTACGCTCTTCTTCCATGCGACGGACCAGCACGCGATCATGTAACGGACGAATATTCATACTTTAATCTCCTAAGAAAATCGGGTATTTAGACAATCAGGCTAACGCACGCCTTAGCGGGCGGTTATTAGCACTCATCGATAAGGAGTGCTAATAATAGGGACAAAGGTGGACGACTTCAAGCCCGTAGGAATGGAAATTTACCTCTTGTACCCTTGTAGAGGCCCCAAGCGGACAAGCTAGCCGACAAACCAATAAAGAACCGGCGAC
>JBDSMM010000055.1:0-3891 GCA_039915825.1 Gammaproteobacteria bacterium
ACGCTATTTGCGACGGTAAGGACGTGCTCATCGGCGGCATCATGGAACACATCGAGCAGGCCGGTGTGCACTCGGGCGATTCCGCCTGCTCGCTGCCGGCCTTCAGTTTGAGCGCGGAGATTCAGGATCAATTGCGCGCACAAATCACATTAATGGCCCACGAGTTGCACGTTATCGGCTTGATGAATACGCAATTCGCCATTCAAGGCGAGCAGATCTACGTGCTGGAGGTGAATCCGCGTGCCTCGCGCACCGTGCCGTTCGTGTCCAAGGCTACCGGCCGTTCACTGGCCAAGATCGCCGCGCGCTGCATGATCGGCAAGAGCCTTGCCGAGCAAGGTATGTTGAAAGAGATTATTCCCGCTTATTTTTCCGTTAAAGAGGCGGTGTTCCCGTTCATCAAATTTCCCGGCGTGGACACCTTGCTGGGGCCGGAGATGAAATCCACCGGCGAGGTGATGGGCGTAGGGCGCAGCTTCGGCGAAGCCTTTGCGAAGTCGCAACGGGCCGCAGGGGCCAGCCTGCCGCGTGGCGGCAATGCGTTTGTCAGCGTGCGCGATACCGACAAGCATCACGTTGCCGAGGTCGCGCGCGCCTTGATCGAGCAGGGCTTTAAGGTCTTCGCGACGCGCGGTACGGCGAAAATTCTGGCAGCGGAAGGGCTTGCGCACAGCCCGGTAAATAAGGTCACGGAAGGGCGTCCGCATATTGTCGATATGATTAAAAACGATGAGATCAGCCTGATTGTAAATACCGTCGAAAGCAGGCAGGCTATTACCGACTCTTACGCCATTCGGCGCGCCGCATTACAGCATAAGGTGAGTTACACGACGACGCTGGCCGGCGCCAAGGCTATCTGCCTTGCGCTTAAACAATTGGATGCATGTGATGTAAATCGTTTGCAGGATTTGCATCAGGAGTTAAAAGCATGAGTAAAGTGCCGTTAACCATTAGAGGCGCCGAGAAATTACGCGCTGAATTACAGGAACTGAAATCCGTGGTGCGCCCGCGCATCATCGCTGCGATTTCCGAGGCGCGTGGCCACGGCGATTTAAAAGAAAACGCTGAATATCATGCCGCCAAGGAACAGCAAAGTTTTACCGAGGGCCGCATCGCCGATATTGAAGGCAAGCTTTCGAACGCGCAGATTATCGACGTCAGCACCGTGAATGCCAACGGCAAAATTGTATTCGGTTCCACGGTGGATTTGATCAGCGAAGAGACCGGGGCCGAAGTGACCTACCAGATCGTCGGCGACGATGAGGCCGACATCAAAACCGGTATGATCTCCATCAGCTCGCCGATCGCGCGCGCACTCATCGGCAAGGAAGAAGGCGATATTGTTGCGGTGCAAGCGCCCGGTGGCGTCAGAGAATACGAAATTGCCGCCGTCAGGTATGTTTAACAGATTTTCAATCACCCACGCAGGACAGCGCGTTCTGTTAACACTCTGGGTAGGGGGCTTATGGGCGACGGGTTATCTCGTCGCTCCCCTGCTTTTTCAAGTGCTGGATGATCGCCGCCTCGCCGGCGAGATTGCCGGGAAAATATTCAGCGTGATGAATTATGTCGGGTTGGCGTGCGGCATGGTATTGCTGGCAGCGGTCATTTTTCAGTCTGGTCGCGATTGGCTGCGGGCCTGGCAATTATGGGTATTAATCGCGATGCTGGTATTAGTTAGCATCGGCGAGTTTATACTCCAACCCATGATCCACGTTCTTAAGGCCGCAACGCCCGGCGGTTTCATTGAGGGCAGCGCTAGCGCCGCGCGGTTTGGCATGCTGCATGGAATATCCTCGCTGTTATTTCTTGCTACCAGCCTGCTCGGACTCGCTTTGGTTGCTTTCGGTTTTAATCGGAATAGCACTGATTAGGCTCGGCGCATCTAACTATAAGTTAGACGACCTTGGGGGAGAATAATGGCAACAGCGACAATCAAGCTCTTCTTGGTCCATGGGGACCCCAAGCGTCTCCGTACGGGTGAATTGTCGAACTGGACGGGCAAGGCGGTCTCTGGGCCACGAATTGAGTTTGAGGCTGTCCTGGCACGAGAGGAGTCGGAGAAGTCGGGCGTCTACTTCCTAACGGGCACTGACCTCGAAACCGGCAAGCCTGCCATTTACATCGGCGAGGCAGAGTGCGTTAGAGATCGCATTAAAAACCACAACGACAAAGACTTCTGGAATCAGGTGACGTTCTTCGTGAGCAAAGATGAAAACCTGACTAAGGCTCACATTCGGCACTTGGAAGGCAAGTTGCTTGAGACGGCGAAGATTTCGGGCCGAGCAATTGTGACGAACACACAAGGTAGTTGGTCAAAGCTTCCAGAATCAGATCGTGGAGAGATGGAGGTCTTTCTCGAAAAGATCAATCAACTCCTTCCAGTGCTAGGCGTCGATCTGCTTGTTCCAATGGCCGGATCCACCACTAAGGATGCTCCAACCAGTAAGCTCTTGTTCTGCGAGATCAAGGGCATCAAAGCTTCCGGCTTCAGAAGTGCAAATGGTTTCCTGGTGCAGAAAGGTTCGGAAGCAGTTGCATCCGAACGCCCATCGTCGGAGAAGTGGCCATGGACCAAGAATCTTCGCCAGAAGCTCAAGGATGATGGGGTGCTTAGTCAGAACCATGATCGCCTCGTGTTTACTAAAGACATAGAGTTCGCGAGCCCGAGCGCGGCTGCAGCCGTCGTTCATGGAGGCCACGCAAATGGCCTTACTGCATGGAAGGACGCCAGTGGAAAGACCCTTAAGGAGCTGGAGGTCGTCTAACCAGCGGTTCGAGCCGACGGTCTTGTCCTTGCTTCGCTTGGCCAAGACCGCGGCTCAACCTAGGCGATAGGCACCAGCACCGTATATCCGAAACCGATCTTCTGCACGTAATACCCCTATGGCAAGAAGCAAAAGCAGCAGTCGCTGGTTGAAGGAGCACTTCGACGATGAATACGTCAAGAAGGCCCAGCAAGAAGGTTACCGGTCACGTGCCGTCTATAAATTGCTGGAGATCAACCAGAATGACCGCATTCTTCATTCCGGCATGACGATTGTGGATCTCGGCGCAGCGCCGGGGGGCTGGTCGCAATTGGCCAGGAAGATCATGGGTGATAAGGGAACGGTCATTGCCTTGGATATTCTTCCTATGGAGCCGCTAGACGGTGTCGAATTTATCCAGGGCGACTTCACCGAACAACACGTGCTCGACGTGTTATTGGATAAAGTTGGTGCGGCTGTTAATGCGGGTGGGGTGGGGCTTGTAATGTCTGATATGGCACCCAATATCAGTGGTATCAATTCTGTAGATCAGCCACGGGCCATATACCTGGCCGAGTTGGCACTGGATTTGGCTCGCAACATTCTCAAGCCCGGCGGCGACTTGCTTATCAAGGTCTTTCAGGGTGAGGGGTTTGATGAACTTTACAAAGAGCTGCGCGCGTCGTTCAAGCAGGTACTGGTGCGCAAGCCCAAGGCGTCACGGGCGCGTGCCCGCGAGGTCTATATGCTGGCGCGGGCCTTCAGGAAGACAGCTGAGATTCACCAGCGTAGTTAACGCGCATACCTTGAAACCCGCTACGGATGGGCGTTTGTGAACTATCCCCGCCGGTAGCGTCTAATTCAAGACTGACTCCAGTTATGGTAAGCTGGCATCCACATAGTAAGGCAGAGGAAATACCATGAATGACATCGCCAAGAACCTGATCTTATGGGTGGTCATCGCCATCGTACTGATGTCAGTGTTTAATAATTTCGGCCCGCGCCAGACACCGGCGCAACCACTTGAATATTCGCAATTCATTGCCGATGTCAAAGAGGGGAAGGTGCAAAAGGTCAGCATCGAAGACCGCACCATAAATGGCATCATGCAAGGTGGCGAGCGTTTTTCCACCTACAGCCCCGG